>DAIETC010000234.1 GCA_027345905.1 Kineosporiaceae bacterium
CGATGCGGTCCTCGAGCGGCTTGATGTTGACCGACACTTCGTGACCTCCCCTTTGGGAATGTCGATGATGAGTACGACCTGTCATTGGCGCGGGCCTCGTGCCGCCGTCGCGGGGGTCGGCAGTTGGCTCACGACTGGCACCCTCATGGCGAGAGTGCCAACGCTGAATCTAGGCGCTCACTTAGCACTCGGTCAACCCGAGTGCCAGACGGTGTCCTGCGGCGGCGAGCCCGGGCGAGCTAGCGAGGCGTGCGAGGATCGCGGGCGTGGACCTGGCTGGGATGCGCTCGCTGCTGACCCCGCAGGGTTGGGGTCTGCTGCAGTCGCTGCCGCCGTACGACGAAGGTTCGGCGATGGCGCTCGGCCAGAGCCTGCGGGCCCAAGGTCACGACCCGGCGCTGGTCGCCGCCGCGCTCACCCAGGCCCGGCTGCGGCTGCGTGGACGGGACAAGCTCGGCAGCTTCGCCGAGGCCATGGTCTTCACCCCCGACGGCCTGGAGCAGGCCACCCGGCTCAGCGTCGCCGCCCACCACGCCCGGCGCTACGTCGGCGCCGGCTGCACCCGCGTGGTCGACCTGGGGTGTGGCCTCGGCTCGGACGCGATGGCCTTCGCCGCCCTGGACCGCCAGGTGCTGGCGGTGGACTGCGACGAGCTGACCGCCGCCCTCGCGGCAGTGAACCTGCGGCACTGGCCCGGCGCTGTGGTGCGTTGCGCCGACGTCACCACCCTCGACCTGGACGCCGAGATCGGGGTGGGCGAGGGCGTGTGGTTGGACCCCGCGCGGCGCACGTCCCGCGGCGCCCGCTCTCGACGTACGTTCGACCCCGAGTCGTTCTCGCCGCCGTACTCGTTCGTACTGGATGTGCTGCGCCGGTTTCCGGCGTCCGGGGCGAAGCTGGCGCCTGGCCTGGCCCACCACCTGCTGCCACCCGACACCGAGGCCCAGTGGGTTTCCTTCGGCGGGGACGTCGTCGAGTGCGCACTGTGGTCAGGAACCCTTGCCCGCGAAGGGGTCTCGCGCAGTGCCCTGTTGCTGAACGGCTCCGGTGCGACTCACGAGCTCATTGGGGACCCCTCGGCCGAACGGGGGCCAGTGCGCCCGGTTGGTGGCTTCTTGCACGAGCCTGACGGCGCGGTGATCCGAGCCGGGCTGGTCGCGGACCTCGCGGCGCGGCTGGGGGCCCACCCGATCGACCCGACGATCGCCTATCTGAGCAGCGACCGGCCGGTCGAGTCGCCGTTCGTGCGCTCCTACGCGGTGCAGGACGTGCTGGCCTTCAACCTCAAGGCGTTGCGAACGCACCTGCGCGATCGCGGGGTCGGACGGGTGACCATCAAGAAGCGCGGCAGCGCCGTCGACCCCGACGTCCTTCGCCGTCAGCTGCGACTGTCGGGGAGTGGGGAGGCCACCATCGTGCTCACCCGGGTGGCCGGCCAGCCCAGCGTGCTCCTCGTCCGCCCCCTGCCCTGACCGGCGCCAGCCACCCGCCCGCCCCCTCGACGTGCCCGCCGACGTGCCCGCCCGACGTGATCACGTAAGGCACGCGGGCGCCTTGAGCCGACCACGCGTCACAGACCAGCATGTCGCCACGGTCAGGGCTGGGCAGTCGCCTGGTCGGCGGCCGCTCGCTTCACCGGCTCGCCTCGAGAGC
>DAIETC010000256.1 GCA_027345905.1 Kineosporiaceae bacterium
GAGGCACACGAACGCAGCCTGAACGTCGACTTCCTGCTCGGCTACCTCAAACAGCTGCTCCCACGCCGCCGCGACCTCAAGCTGATCATTACCTCGGCGACGATCGACCCCGGCCGGTTCTCCCGACATTTCGGCGACGCACCGGTCATCGAGGTGTCCGGTCGCACGTACCCGGTCGAGGTTCGCTATCGCCCGGTCGTCGATCCGGACGACCCGGACTCCGATCCCGACCGGGACCAGACGCAGGCGGTCTGCGAGGCGGTGGCGCAGCTGAGCGCTGAAGGCCCCGGCGACATCCTGGTCTTCCTGTCCGGCGAACGCGAGATCCGTGACACGGCAGACGCACTGCGTGCCATGTCGTTGCCGCACACCGAGATCGCACCGTTGTACGCCCGGCTGTCCGCTGCCGAACAGCACCGCGTCTTCGAACCGCACACCGGACGTCGCGTCGTCCTGGCCACGAACGTGGCCGAGACCTCGCTGACCGTGCCAGGCGTCCGGTACGTCGTCGATCCCGGGACCGCTCGAATCTCGCGCTACAGCAGGCGCCTGAAGGTACAACGGCTCCCGATCGAGGCCATCTCCCAGGCCTCGGCGAACCAACGGGCTGGCCGGTGCGGGCGGGTCGCCGACGGTATCTGCATCCGGCTGTACTCCAAGGACGACTACGAGAGCCGTCCGGAGTTCACCGAACCCGAGATCCTGCGCACCGACCTTGCCTCGGTGATGTTGCAGATGACGGCCTTAAGCCTCGGCGACATCGGCGCCTTCCCGTTCCTCGACCCACCGGACCGGCGCAGCATCCGCGACGGTCTGCTCCTGCTGCACGAGCTGGGGGCCATCGACCCGGACCAGGTCGATCCCCGTCAGCGGCTCACGCCGGTGGGGCGAGCGCTGGCCCAGCTGCCCCTCGACCCGCGCCTGGCCCGGATGGTGGTCGAGGCAGCAAACGAGGGATGCGTCCGCGAGGTTTTAGTCGTGGCTGCGGCGCTGTCCATCCAGGACCCGCGCGAGCGCCCCCCGGACGCACAGGCACAGGCCGACGCCCACCACGCGAGGTTCGCCGACCCGGCGTCCGACTTCGTCACCTGGCTGAACCTGTGGGACTACGTTCACGAGCGGCAGCGCGAACTGTCGTCCAGCGCTTTTCGCCGGCTGTGTCGCGCCGAGCACCTGCACTATCTGCGCGTGCGCGAGTGGCAGGACGTGCACGGACAGCTGCGCCAGATCGCTGCCCGCCTCGGCATCAACGCGGGTCCCGCGCCCGCGGCCGGAACGCCCGTGGACGCCGACCGCCTGCACCGTGCGCTCCTTGCGGGTCTGCTGTCGCACATCGGGCTGCGGGACACCGCGACCCGCGACTACCTGGGGGCGCGCGGGGCGCGTTTCGGCATCTGGCCCGGCTCGGCTCTCGCCAAGAAGCCGCCCGCCTGGGTGATGGCCGCCGAGCTCGCCGAGACCTCCCGACTGTGGGGTCGCATGCTCGCCCGGATCGACCCCGAGTGGGCCGAACGCCTTGCGCCGCACCTGGTTCGACGCATCTACAGCGAGCCGCACTGGTCGGCGCGCCGTGGCAGTGCGGTGGCCGCCGAGAAGGTGCTGCTGTACGGCGTGCCGCTGGTTGCCGCCCGGCAGGTCGCGTACGGCGCGATAGACCCCGCGCTCGCGCGGGAGCTGTTCGTGCGCCACGCGTTGGTCGAGGGCGACTGGCGCACCGAGCACCGGTTCTTCCAGGCCAACCGCGAGCTGCTCGAGGACGCCGAGCAGCTCGAGGAGCGCACCCGGCAGCGGGGCCTGGTCGTCGACGACGAGGCGTTGTTCGCCTTCTACGACAAGCGAATTCCCGACGACGTGGTGTCCGCGCGGCACTTCGACGCCTGGTGGAAGAAGGCCCGGCGGGAAGACCCCGAGCTGCTGACGTTTACGCCCGAGATGCTCGTCACCGACCGGGCTGACGAGGTCGACGTCGCCGACTACCCGACGTCCTGGCGAATCGCCGGCGTAGACCTCTTGGTCACCTATCAGTTCACGCCCGGCGCCGCGGCGGACGGCGTGAGCGTGCACGTGCCGATGGCCGTTCTCGGTGCCCTGCCGCCCGACGCCTTCGACAGGCAGATACCGGGTCTGCGAAACGACCTCGTGACCGCACTGATCCGAGCGCTACCGAAGGCCGTGCGACGCACCCTGATTCCCGCCCCGGACCGTGCAAGCGAGGCACTGCAACGTGTTTCACCGGATGACGGCCCGCTGCTGGCCGTCCTCAGCGCCGCACTCGAGGACCTCACGGGCACTCGGGTGCCCCTCGAGGACTGGGCCCTTTCCGCGGTGCCAGACCACCTGCGGGTCACGATTCGCGTCGAGGACGAACGGGGCCAGCTGGTCGACCAGGGCAAGGATCTGGGCGAACTGCAGCAGCGCCTGCGCCCCCGGCTGCAGAGTGTCCTGTCAACGGCCGCAGACGACCTGGAGTGCAGCGGCCTGACCGGCTGGAGCGTCGGCGAGCTGGCGACGACCCACTCCCTGGTGCATGGCGGTTACCGGGTGCAGGGCTACCCGGCGTTGGTCGACGAGGGCACCAGCGTCGGGGTGCGGGTGTGGTCGACGTCCGCGGAGGCGACGACAGCGCATCGAGCGGGGCTGCGCCGCCTCCTGCGCCTGCAGCTGCCGTCGCCGGTGCCCTACGTCCTGTCGCAGCTGGACAACGCGTGCAATCTGGTGCTCAGCCGCGCGCCGCACATGACGGCGAGCGAGCTGATGGACGACTGCACCAACGCGGCCCTGGACGCTCTGGTTGAGGATTCGGGCGGTCCGGTGCGCGACCCCGAGGCTTTCGCCCAGCTGGTCCACGCCGTTGGTGCCCGGCTGAGCGAGCAGGTGCTAGGCGTCGTCCGGATCGTCGAACGGATCCTTGCCTCGGCGTACGACGTGCAGGCCGCCATCAGCGCCGAGCGCAGCCTGAGCGTGCTGCCGGCTCTCGCGGACCTTCGCCTGCAGCTGGATGCCTTGGTACGGCAAGGCTTCGTGACCGATGCGGGACGCGACCGGCTTCCCGACCTGCTGCGCTACCTGCAGGCCATGACCGTCCGGCTACGGCGACTGCCTGATGACCCTGGGCGCGACCGGGCCCTACAGTCGCGTGTCGAGCACGTGCAGGCCCACTACGAGAACGCGTTGGCCGACGTCGCGGCCGGCGACCGGCCAGCGCAGGCACTGACCGACGTCCGGTGGATGCTCCAAGAGCTGCGGGTCAGCCTGTTCGCCCCCACTTTGCGCACCGCCTACCCGGTCTCCGAGCAGCGCATCCAGCGCGCCCTGGCCCTGGCCAGCCGCCCCTCACCCCCACACCCCTCGACGTGATCACGCCGCCGCGGCCTCGACGTCCCGCCCGACCCGACACGACGGCCCCCACGTGCCCGCGCGGCGAGCACGCGATCTGGAATCGCGATCTATCCCAGCGGCGCGACCTGGACGCCCACGGATTGCGCCCCAGCGCGTAGGCGCTGGTCCCAGACGGCGAACAGCGTGTCCATGGCGCCGACGGCGAGCAGGCTGGCCAGGTGCACCGCGTCGGCACCTCGCAACGCGTGTTTGCCGGCGAGGCGCCCGGCGTGAGCGGTGACGCGCCCGGTCAGCCGCACCGTCCGAGTGGCTGCCCAGTAGCCCTCCCACGCTGTCTCGGCACGACCTCGGTCGCCCGGGTCCAGGCGGTGGTCGCGGCCGGCCGCGGCCAACGCTGCGCGCACCTCGGGATACGCGAGTCTGCTCGACACCGCGGCGTCGCACCCGTCCCATAAGGCGGCTGCAAGATCGCTGCCGTCCTCCTCGACGAGCAACTTGACGAACGCGCTGCTGTCGAAATACACGATCACGGCGTCACTCCCGCTGCTCGCTCACCAGGTCGGCAACCGGCCGGCTCGCGCGGACCCGCGCCGTGCCGCGGGCAGCCGGGCGATCAGGACGGCGCGGCCTGCTGAGCACTCCGCGCTGGACAAGCGTGTCGAGCAGGGGGGCGGTGTCGACAGGCAGCAAGCGGGCTACCGGAGTACCACGGTCGGTGACGACAACCTCTTCACCGTCTCGGGCCCGCGCGATCCACTGGGACAGCTCGGCTCGTAAGGCGCTGATCGCGACGTCCACCTGGCAAGCGTACAACTGATGGATACCCTTGTGTACAGAATCGGGCTGAGCTGAGGCGCTGTCAGGACACCGGCTGGCTCTGGCCGGCCGCGTCTTGGCGGAGCATGGCCGCGGGCGCGGGCACCATGGACGTCGTGCCCGCACCGATACCTGTGATTCTGGACGTCGACACCGGAGTGGACGACGCATGTGCCCTGCTCCTGGCCGAGCTCCATCCAAGTCTCAACCTGCAGGCGGTCACCTGCGTGGCCGGGAACGCCGGTGTCGACCAGGTGGTGACCAACACCCTGGCCGTGCTGGCAGCGGCCGGTCGCACCGACGTACCGGTGGCGAGGGGGACGGCGCGGCCGTTGATCGAAGTGCCGCGTGAGGCCCGGCACGTGCACGGCGAGGACGGCATGGGCGACCTCGACCACGCCTTCCTGGGGCTGCCACCCGTGACGGCGGCGGCGGACCCCCGGCACGCGGTTGAGCTGTTGCGGGACCTCCTGGATGAGGCTCACGAGCGAACTGAGCCCGTCACTCTGGTGCCACTGGCACCGTTGACGAACATCGCGCTGCTGCTGCGCACCTATCCGCAGGCCGCGAAAGGGTTGCGGCACATCGTCTTCATGGGCGGCGCCGCGAACATCGGCAACGCCACGGCGTCGGCCGAGTTCAACGTCTGGCAAGACCCGGAGGCCGCAGCGGTCGTCCTGGACGCCTGTCGTGAGCTTTCGGTGCCGGTGACGATGTACGGGCTGGACGTCTTCTACGACGTACGCGTCACCCGGGTGGACGCAACGACGCTTTCGGCGGGCGCATCCGCGGTGGCGCGGCTCGCGGGGGCCTTGGTGGCCTTTCAGTGCGAGCGCTTCGGGATCGACGACGCGACGGTGGGCGACGCCGGCGCCGTATGCGCCGTGATCGACCCCGATGGTCTGCGGACGACGGCACTGCCCGTCCACGTCGAGCTGACGGGTGCGCGCACTCGGGGGCAGACCGTTGTGGACAGGCGCCGTTGGGCTGGCGATGTCCGCCACGACCCGCACGGCGTCGCCCCCACAGTCGTTGATGTGGCCACTTCGGTGGACGCCGAACGTTGGCGTCGGCTGTGGTTGGAGACCGTGCGGTCTCAGTGACCGCCGCGCTCCACAATGAGCATCTGGTTGGCTCCCCGCTGGAACTCGTAGGCCACTCGCGTCACCTCGACCCGGTGACCGTCACCGCAAAGCCGGTCGAGAACCCGCGGCAGGAACGGCACTGGGGCACCGGTCCCCTGGACGACAAGCGGAAACACGCGCACCTGCCGCGCAACTCGCGACAACTCGAGCAGCGCCTGCAAATGCCATTGCTCATCGAGAGCGTCGGACCAGGTGAACAGCAGGTGCGAACACAGCGCGAGGTCAAAGGAACTGTCTGCGAAGGGAAGTCTCAGACCTCCGGAAGTAGCTGACTAACTGGTCTTGTGATCAGGACTTTTCTTTGCCAGAAGCCGTCGGAAAGTCGATATGATCTGCTATGATGTGGGGGTGGATCAGGTCGAGCTGGAGGGGATGCCCGAGCCGGGTGTT
>DAIETC010000257.1 GCA_027345905.1 Kineosporiaceae bacterium
CTCGACCTGGCCCGGCGGCCGGCGTCCCCGCCGTGCCCCAGGTGCCGGTCCGCGGCGAGCGTCCAGGTCTCGCACTTCGGCCCGACTCCGTGTCTGGCCCTGCACCGCTGCACGCACTGCCAGGAGACGTTCCACCAGGTCAAGGAGCTGTGATCAACGCCGCCGAGGCGCCGATCCCCCGCCGGGTCGGCGCGGCCGCCTTCCACCCGTTGACCGTCGCGGAGGTGCGGCCCTTGTGCGCCGACGCGGTCGCCATCGGCTTCGACGTCCCTTCCGATCTGGCCCCGCAGTACGCGTTCGCGCCCGGGCAGGCGCTGACCCTACGGCGCATTCTCGACGGGCGCGAGGAGCGACGCTCCTACTCGATCTGCGCGGCCCGCGGCGAACGGCTTCGCGTGGGAGTGCGCGAGGTGCGCGGCGGGCTGTTCTCCACCTGGCTGGTGCGCGACGTCCGCCCCGGTGACGTGGTCGAGGTGCAGCCGCCCACCGGCACGTTCACCCCCGGCCCCGGCGCGGGTGGTCACCACGTCCTGGTCGCGGCCGGGTCGGGCATCACGCCGGTGCTGTCGATCACCGCCACGCTGCTGCAGAGCCCGGACGTGCGGGTGAGCCTGCTCTACGGCAACCGGACGACTGCCAGCGTGATGTTCGTCGAGGAGCTGTCGGACCTGAAGGACCGGTACGGCCCCCGGCTGCAGCTGGTCCACGTGCTGTCCCGAGAGGCCCGCGAGATCGAGCTGTTCAGCGGCCGACTGGACCCCGAACGGTTGCGCCGGATCTTCGACCTGCTCGTGCCCCTGGACGACGTCGCCGGCGTGTGGCTGTGCGGACCGTTCGCCATGGTGAGCGCCGCTCGCGACCTGCTGCGCGAGCTCGGCGTCGCGCCCGCACGCATCCACGTCGAGCTGTTCTACGTCGAGGACATCGCCCCACCCGCGCAGCGCCACGCCGACGAGGTGTACGACGGCCCCACCAGCGCCGTCAGCGTCACCTTCGACGGCCGGCGTAGCGAGCTCGTCGTGCCTCGCGATGCCACGTTGCTCAGCTCGGCGCAGCGGGCGCGCCCCGACCTGCCGTTCGCCTGCAAGGGCGGGGTGTGCGGCACCTGCCGGGCCCGGGTGACCCACGGCCAGGTGCACCTGCGGCGCAACTACGCGCTCGAGGACGACGAGCTCGCCGCCGGCTTCGTGCTGACCTGCCAGTCCCTGCCGGTCAGCGAGCGGGTCAGCCTGGACTACGACGCCTAACCCCCCGCCGCACCCGCGCGGGCGCTAAGTTCATCGAGTGCGGATTGCGTTGTTCGCGACCTGCCTGGGCGACGTGCTGTTCCCCGAGGCGCCCAAGGCCACGGTGCGGCTGCTGGAGCGGTTGGGCCACGAGGTGGTGTTCCCGGCCGCCCAGACGTGCTGCGGTCAGATGCACGTCAACACCGGGTATGCGCGGGACGCCGTCGCCCTGGTACGCCACCACGTCGAGACGTTCGCGCCCTACGAGACGATCGTGGCGCCGTCCGGGTCATGTGTGGGCTCGGTACGCCACCAGCACGCGATGGTGGCGCGCAAGGCCGGCGACAAGCCTCTGGCCGCTGCCGCCGAGCAGGTCGCGGCGCGCACCTACGAGCTGTCCGAGCTGCTGGTCGACGTGCTGGGCGTGACGGACGTCGGCGCTTCGTACCCGCACCGGGTCACCTACCACCCCACCTGCCACTCGCTGCGGATGCTGCGGGTCGGCGACAAGCCCCTGCAGCTGCTGCGCGCCGTGCGCGGGATCGACCTGGTCGAGCTGGCGGACGCCGACCAGTGCTGCGGTTTCGGCGGGACGTTCGCGGTGAAGAACGCCGAGACCTCCACCGCGATGCTCGCCGACAAGATGAGCCACGTGCTGCAGACCCGGGCTGAGGTCGTCACCGCCGGCGACTCCTCGTGCCTGATGCACATCGCGGGGGGGCTGGCGCGCCTTCGCACCGGCGTCAAGGCGCTGCACCTGGCGCAGGTCCTCGCCTCCAGCGAAGGGTCCGTGCAGTGAGCACCTACCTCGGGCTGCCCAGGGCCCGCACCGACGTCGGGCACCTGTCCGGCTCGCGCTCGTTCCCGGACGCCGCGCACGACGCGCTCGCGGACACCCGGCTTCGGCGCAACCTGAGCCACGCCACCGCGACGATCCGCGCCAAGCGCGCCGCGGTCGTAGCCGAAGTGCCGGACTGGGACGCGTTGCGCGATGCGGGCAGCGCGATCAAGGCGGACGTCATGGCCCGCCTGCCCGAGCTGCTCGAGCAGCTGGAACAGGCGGTGACCGAGCGCGGCGGCGTCGTGCACTGGGCGCGGGACGCGGACGAGGCCAACCGGATCGTCGTCGACCTGGTGCGGCGCACCGGTTCTCGCGAGGTCGTCAAGGTCAAGTCGATGGCCACCCAGGAGATCGGCCTGAACGAGGCGCTCGAGGCCGCCGGCATCACCCCGGTCGAGACCGACCTGGCCGAGCTGATCGTGCAGCTGGGCCACGACCAGCCCTCGCACATCCTGGTCCCGGCGATCCACCGCGGACGCGCCGAGATCCGCGAGATCTTCCTGCGTGAGATGCGCGGGGTCGACCCGGGTCTGACCGACGAGCCGGCGCGGCTGGCCGAGGCCGCCCGCACCTACCTACGCGCCAAGTTCCTGTCCGCGCGGATCGCGGTGTCGGGGGCCAACTTCGCCATCGCCGAGACCGGCACGTTGGGGGTCGTGGAGTCGGAGGGCAACGGGCGGATGTGCCTGACCCTGCCCCAGACCCTGATCAGCGTCATGGGCATCGAGAAGGTCCTGCCGACCTGGCGCGACCTGGAGGTGTTCCTGCAGCTGCTGCCCCGCTCGTCCACCGGCGAGCGGATGAACCCCTACACCTCGACCTGGTCCGGCGTCACCCCCGGCGACGGACCGCAGGAGTTCCACCTGGTGCTGCTCGACAACGGGCGTACGGCGGCGCTGGCCGACGAGCTCGGGCGCACCGCACTGCACTGCATCCGGTGCTCGGCCTGCCTGAACGTGTGCCCGGTGTACGAGCGCACCGGCGGTCACGCCTACGGCTCGGTCTATCCCGGCCCGATCGGCGCCATCCTCACCCCGCTGCTGACCGGCCTGGACGGCAGCTCGCCGAACGACTCGCTGCCGTATGCCTCCTCCCTGTGCGGCGCCTGCTACGACGTCTGCCCGGTCAAGATCGACATCCCCTCGGTGCTCGTGCACCTGCGCGCCGAGCACGTCGAGGCGGCCCGTGAGGCGCACCGCACGCCGTCCGCCGAGGCCGTGGCGATGGCCGCGGCCGCCGCGGTGATGGCCACCCCCGCCCGGTTCGCGGCCGCCGGTCGGGGGATCGGCCTGGGCCGGTTCCTGGTGCGCGGGGGGCGCCCGCGACCACCGTTGCCACCCCCGCTGTCGGGATGGACCGCGTCGCGAGACGTTCCCGTGCCGCCCCGCGAGACCTTCCGGCAGTGGTGGGCGCGCGAGCGGGGGACGCCGTGAACGCCCGCGACGAGGTGCTGCGGCGGGTACGCACAGCGTTAGGCCCCGACCCGCGCGCGCCGGCCCCGCCCCGCGGCTACCGCACCACCGGCGAGCACCCGCCGGGCCACCCGGCGCTGCTGGACCTGCTCACCGACCGGCTGCTCGACTACAAGGCCGCCGTCCTGCGCACCGATGAGACGGGACTGCGGGCTGGGGTCGCCGAGGCGCTGGCCGCCTCCGGGGTCACCGGGGCCACCGGGGCCACCGGGGCCACCGGGCAGGTGCTGGTGCCGCCCGGTCTGCCAACCGACTGGGCACCGCAGGGCCGCGTCGACGACGGCTCGATCCCCGCGCGTGAGCTGGACACGTTCGCCGCCGTGGTGACCGCTGCCGCCGTGGCCTGCGCCGAGACCGGCACCATCGTCCTGGACGGTTCCCCCGACCAGGGCCG
>DAIETC010000053.1 GCA_027345905.1 Kineosporiaceae bacterium
ACGTGGCAAGGCCGCCTACCTCGCCGATGACCTCCTCCAGGAGGCTGGCGACTCCCTGAGATGAAGCGCGGCGAGGCCGCCAACCGGCTGGCTGTTCACCGACGCTGACGCTGCGCTCCGGGGCGAAGCCGAGTAGCGGGACCACACTGTCGTCTACCAACTTCCAGGGTGATTCAGTCGCCCTCGCCAAACTGCGGGCGACACCGAACCGCTGGTGGCCGCTGTGATCCGCACCGACCCGGACATGCCCGCTGCGTCGCCTTCTTCCAGCGCGCCATGCCTAGTTCCTGCGCAGGATCGCCGACGCGTCGCTGAGCTTGCAGGCGGTCGAACCGGTCGACCTGCGATGGATGGCTGAGTTGCTCGACATGGGCCACGCTCGCGTTCGGATCGAGCAGCGTCGTGGCCGCCTTTACAAAGGCTCCACGCGGGGTGCCCGGGGTCGCTGCGCGGTGCCGGCGAGGCGGCGCGTGGAAGGATGTCGACATGACGGCACGGCTGCTGGACGGCAAGGCGACCGCGGCGGCGATTCGGGTTGACCTCGCCGAGCGGGTTGCGAAGCTGCGGGCCGGCGGGCTCGTGCCCGGGCTGGGCACCCTGATCGTCGGCGACGACCCGGCCAGCCACGCCTACGTGGCCGGCAAGCACCGCGACTGCGCCGCCGTGGGCATCACGTCGATCCAGCGCGAGTTACCGGCGGACGCGACGCAGGAGCAGGTCGAGGACGTCGTCCGCGACCTGAACGCGGACCCAGCCTGCACGGGGTACATCGTCCAGCTGCCGCTGCCCCGGGGCCTGGACGAGGGCGCGGTGCTCGACCTGATCGACCCGGCCAAGGACGCCGACGGCCTGGCGCCGGCGAGCCTGGGCCGGCTCACGCTCATGCAGCCCGGCCCGCTGCCCTGCACGCCGCGGGGTGCGGTCGAGCTGATGCGGGCGCACGGCATCGTGCTGGACGGCGCCGACGTGGTCGTCGTCGGACGCGGGCCGACCGCGGGGCGCCCGATGGGGCTGCTGCTCGGGCGGCGCACCGAGAACGCCACCGTGACGTTGTGCCACACCGGAACACGTGACCTGGGCGCCCACACCCGTCGCGCCGACATCATCATTGCCGCCGCGGGCTCGCCGGGGCTGGTCACCGCCGACATGGTGCGACCCGGTGCGGTGGTGGTGGACATCGGCTCGACCCGGCTACCCGGGCCCGACGGACGGGTGCGTCCGGTCGGTGACGTGGCCCCCGAGGTGCGCGAGGTGGCCGGTTGGCTGGCGCCAATCCCCGGCGGCGTGGGGCCGATGACCCGGGCGATGCTGCTGACCAACGTGGTCGAGGCCGCCGAGCTGTCCCGCGCCTGATGCGGCAACACCCGCCGTGCAGCCGGTCATGAGCGCCCAACGGCTCATGGGGCCGTGGCTGCTGCTGGCTGCCGGCGTCGTCGCCTCGGTGGCCGCCGTCACCTCGGGGCAGCTGCGCCTGGGTGGCTACCTGCTGGCGGTCACGCTCGCGGTGACCGCCCTGCTACGCCTGACCCTGCCCAGTACGGTCGTGGGTGCGCTCGCGGTGCGCTCGCGGACCATCGACGTGATCGGGCTGCTCCTGGCCGCTGGGGGTGCGGCCGCGCTCACGGCGGTGCTGAAGCTCACCCCCTGAGCGGCGGGGGCCAGGCAGGCGGCTCAGGCTCGGATCAGGCCGAGCTCGCGGACGGCGTCGCGCTCCTGGGCGAGTTCGGCCGTGCTCGCGTCGATCCGGCTGCGCGAGAAGGGGTCGATGCTCAGCCCCGGCACGATCTGGTGGGTGCCGCCGGCCGTCGTCACCGGGAACGAGGACACCAGGCCCTCGGGGACGTCGTACGACCCGTCGGAGCGAACCGCCATCGACACCCAGTCCCCGTCCGGCGTGCCCCGCAGCCAGTCACGTGCGTGCGCGATCGTGGCGTTCGCCGCGCTCGCCGCGGACGACGAGCCCCGGGCCGCGATGACCGCCGTCCCGCGCTGCTGCACGGTGGGGATGAACTCGTTCTCGATCCACGCCTCGTCGACCAGCCCGGCCGCGTCCTGGCCGCGCACCTGGGCGTGGAACAGGTCGGGGTACTGGGTGGCGGAGTGGTTGCCCCAGATGGTCATCCGGGTGATGTCGCTCACGGCCGAACCGGTCTTGGCGGCCAGCTGCGCGATCGCCCGGTTGTGGTCCAGCCGGGTGAGCGCCGAGAACCGCTCGTGCGGGATGTCGGGGGCGTTGCTCATCGCGATCAGGGCGTTGGTGTTCGCCGGGTTGCCGGTCACCACGACCCGGACGTCGTCGGCCGCGTGGTCGTTCAGGGCCTTGCCCTGCCTGGTGAAGATGGCGCCGTTGGCCGACAGCAGGTCCGCGCGCTCCATGCCCTTGGTGCGCGGGCGGGCGCCCACGAGCAGGGCCACGTTCACGCCATCGAACACGATGTCCGGGTCGTCTCCGGTCACCACCTTCGTCAGCAGCGGGGAGGCGCAGTCGTCCAGCTCCATCACGACGCCCTCCAGCGCCGGCAGCGCCGGGGTGATCTCCAGCAACCGCAGCTCGATCGGGGTGTCCGGGCCGAGCAGCGAACCGCTGGCGATGCGGAACAGCAAGCTGTAACCGATCTGGCCGGCGGCGCCGGTCACGGCCACCTTGACCGGGCTGGGGCTCATGCTGCTGCTCCTTCACGACGGCGTCGCGGCGCGCTCTCGCGTCCGCGCTGCCTGACGCTAGCAAGTCGTGGGTGTCGTGCCGGCCCCGGGTGGACGGCGGCGACTTCTCGGGCGGGATCGGCGTCCGATATCTTGACGTCAAGTGATCTGTGCGCGCAGGTGGCGCCGACCAGAGAGGTTCCCATGGCGAAGATCAAGGTCGTCGGCCCGGTCGTCGAGCTCGACGGCGACGAGATGACCCGGATCATCTGGCAGTTCATCAAGGACCGCCTGATCCACCCCTACCTCGACATCGACCTGCGCTACTACGACCTGGGCATCATGGAGCGCGACCGCACCGACGACCAGGTCACGATCGACGCCGCGAACGCCATCCAGGAGCACGGCGTCGGCGTGAAGTGCGCGACGATCACGCCCGACGAGGCCCGGGTGCAGGAGTTCGGGCTGAAGCAGATGTGGCTCTCGCCCAACGGAACCATCCGCGACATCCTCGGCGGGGTGGTGTTCCGCGAGCCGATCATCGTCGGGAACATCCCGCGCCTGGTGCCCGGCTGGACCAAGCCGATCATCATCGGCCGACACGCTCATGGCGACCAGTACCGCGCAACGAACTTCACCGTGCCCGGCCCGGGCACCGTCACGATCACCTACACCCCGGACGACGGCTCGGCTCCGATCGAGCACCAGGTGGTGCGGATGCCGCAGGAGGGCGGGGTCGTGATGGGTATGTACAACTTCACCGCCTCGATCCGGGACTTCGCCCGCGCGTCGTTCGCCTACGGACTGCAGCGCGGCTACCCGGTCTACCTGTCGACCAAGAACACGATCCTCAAGGCCTACGACGGGGCCTTCAAGGACATCTTCGCCGAGGTGTACGCGCGCGAGTTCCAGGCGGACTTCGAGGCGGCCGGCCTGACCTACGAGCACCGGCTGATCGATGACATGGTGGCGGCCGCCATGAAGTGGGAGGGCGGCTACGTCTGGGCCTGCAAGAACTACGACGGGGATGTGCAGTCCGACACCGTGGCCCAGGGTTTCGGTTCGTTGGGCCTGATGACGTCGGTGCTGATGACGCCGGACGGGCGAACGGTGGAGGCCGAGGCAGCCCACGGCACCGTGACCCGGCACTACCGCCAGCACCAGGCCGGCAAGCCGACCTCCACCAACCCGATCGCCTCGATCTTCGCCTGGACCGGCGGGCTCAAGCACCGCGGCAAGCTGGACGGCACCCCGGAAGTCACGGCTTTCGCCGAGGCGCTCGAGCGGGTCTGCGTCCAGACCGTCGAGAGCGGCACGATGACCAAGGACCTCGCAATGCTGGTCGGGCCCGACCAGGAGTGGCTGACAACCGAAGGGTTTCTCGCCGCGCTGGACGAGAACCTGTCCCGCTCGCACGGCTGAGCCCGATGACGGGGGTTTGCGGCGAGCGCCTGCTGCGCCTGGTCTCGGCGAACGTCAACGGGATCCGGGCCGCCGCCCGGCGCGGTGGCCTGGACTGGCTCGCCGCGCAGCAGGCCGACGTGCTGTGCCTGCAGGAGGTGCGGGCCGACGACGAGCAGCTGGCCGCCGCCTTGGACGCTGGAGGTTTCGCCGGCTGGCACGTGGCGCACACCCCGGCCGGCGCCAAGGGGCGCGCAGGGGTCGCAGTGGTGAGCCGCCTGCCCGCGCTGGCCGTGCGCATGCACGTCCCGGGGTTCGAGGACGCCGGACGCTGGATCGAGACCGACATCGACACCGCCGCCGGGCCGGTCACGGTGGTGTCGACGTACGTGCACACCGGGGAGGCGCAGACGCCGCGCCAGGACGAGAAGCTGCGGTTCCTCGGCGCGATGACCTACCGCATGGGGGCGCTCGCGGCGGACGACGCGCGCCTGGCGGTCGTCTGCGGCGACCTCAACGTGGCGCACCGCCAGGAGGACCTGCGCAACTGGAAGGGCAACCTCGGCCGGGCCGGCTGCCTGCCGCAGGAGCGGGCCGCCCTCGACACCTGGTTCGCCGGCGGTTGGGTGGACGTGCACCGCCAGCTGGTCGGTGAGGGACCGGGCCCCTACACGTGGTGGACCTGGCGCGGGCAGGCCTTCGACACCGACACCGGCTGGCGGATCGACTACCAGCTGGCGACACCGGCCCTGGCCCGGCGGGCGGTCGCGGTCAGCGTCGGGCGCGCGCCGACGTACGCCCAGCGGTGGAGCGACCACGCCGCGGTAGTCGTCGACTACGCCCTCGCCGCCCCGACGTGATTCCGTGCCGGGTGCCCGGCCCAACACGGCCACCCGGCGCGTTGGACCACAATGAGTTACCGCATGTCGGCGGGTGATGCCATGATCACCCCAGGCTTACATTGCTTGCACCGGAGGTGAGGGGGATGGCCCGCGTGAGCTATCTCGAACGTCCTGTGTACGGCGCCTCCGAGGTGGATGCCCTTCTGGGGCTTAGCTCGGGCACGGCCCGACGCTGGATTGACGGGTACGAGCGACGGGGCCGGCACTACGCGCCGGTCGTCCGCGAGGAGACCACGGGGGACGATCTCGTGACCTGGGGCGAGTTTGTCGAGACGAGTCTGCTAGCCAACTATCGCGATAGCGGTGTTCCCATGCTTCGCATGCGTCCCGTCGTTGAGCGGCTGCGTCAGCGCCTCGGTATTCGCTACCCGCTGGCGACCGTCCGCCCGTACGTCGATGAAGCACTGCACCTGGTGTACGAAGTTCAGCAGGAGGCCCGCCTCGAGGAGAGCATGCGCCTGGTGGTCGAGGCGCAATCTGGTCAGTACGTGCTCGCCTCGCCAGCGCGAGCCTTTCGAAGCACCGCGGAGTTCGAGGACGTCGACAGCGAGAACATCGTTGCGCGTCTTCGACCGCTTGGTCTCAAGCGCGAGGTGGTCATCGACCCCAGCCGGCGTTCCGGTGCCCCGGTCGTGCGTGCGGTGCCCACGGATGTGTTGGCCGAACTCATCCGTTCCGGTGAGCCGATCGAGTGGGTTGCCAGACAGTACGAACTGACCGTCACGCAGGTTCTCGACGCCTGGGAGTTCGAGCGCGAACAGGTCGCCTGATCCGTGCCGTTGCCGAATGCAGCGGGGGAGTTGTTCTTCGTCGATGAGAGTGCCCTCGGCCTAGGCAAGGGCATGTCCGCCTTGCGCCGCGACACCCTTCATGCCGGCCACGCCGCAATCCCGCAGGTCCCGCTCGGCAGCGATGACGTGACCTGGATGCCCATCGTCGCCCGTCGTGGGCTCATTGCCCTCGGTCGCGACAAGAAGGTGCGGTCGCGGCCGGCTGAGCGTCAGCGAATCCTCGACAGCGGGCTGCGGTACATCTGGATCGGAGGTAAGCGTGATGAGTCGAGCTGGGAGTGGATGCGTCGCCTCATGCGCCACTGGGACGCACTGATGGCGATGGCCGACCACCTCGGTCCCGGACCGTGGATCATCACGCTCAACCAGAACGGCATTGCAGTGAACCATCCGGCACCCGCGGAACGCCCGCGCGGAGCCGGGCGGCCCGGATAGCGTCGAGTCGTGCCTTTGTGACGCGGCGCTCACAAAGCGCACTTTCGCGTGCGTTACGTGATCACGTCCGGGGGGTCAGCGGGGGGAGGTGAGCAGCCAGTCGGTGCCGTCCGAGCCGTCGCGGACCTCGACGCCGGCCTGCGCCAGGCCGGCTCGCACCGCGTCGGCGGTCGCGAAGTCCTTCGCGGCGCGCGCTGACTCGCGCACTTGCAGCAGCAGCTCGACATAGCCGCCGACCACGTCCCGCGGGTCGCGGGCGCCGTCCTGCGCCAGCTGCCCGATCCGCACGACCATCGAGCGCAGCAGGCGCCGGGCGGACGACGTCGCCGCCCCCTGCAGCGTGTCCGCCGACCAGTCGTGCACGGCCTGCTCGAGGTCCAGGACGGCGCGCACGCAGCCGTCCACGTCTCGGGTCTCGAACGCGCGGTCGAAGGATTCCCGTGCGGCGCCCGCCGCACGTTCGAGGGACGGCGTCGAGTCCGGTTCCGGCTCCGGCTCCGGCTCCGGCTCCGAGGATAAGTGCTGCGGCACAACGGAAAGCTCAGACTGTGGAGTATCTTCGCCGAGCATCGCCGTCAGGTCAGCGAACGTCAGATGGTCGCCAGGCGACAGCAGGTGAGAGGTGCCCCGACGACGGACGGTGACGCGTCCGACGCCGCTGACGGTCGCCGTCCGGGCGGTCAGGTCGAGCAGCAGGGCCGTGTGCTCGTCGATGCCGAGGACACCCACGTCCGCGGGCAGCTCGGCCTCCAGCCGGGCCAGGCGCGGCTCGCCGAGGTAGCAGAACCGGGTGTCGTGCGAGCCGCCCTCGGCGTTGTCGTAGTGCGGGATCACGGCGGCCCGCACGCCGGTGAGTCGGCCCAGCAGGTCCAGGCCCGCCACCCAGCCCGGCTCGTCGCCCGCCTTGTAGATCTCGTAGACCGGAATCGCGTGGGTGCCCAACGTGACCGCCGCTGCGCTGCCGATCACCAGCGTGCCGCCCCGGGTGGCGACGTCGGCCAGCGCGTCGGGGACGCCGGTGCCCCGCCAGTGGCGCAGGGCGTACGTCGGGCTGCCGGGGCCGGCGAAGACCCACCGGGCCTGCGCCAGCTGCGCCAAGGCCTGCTCGCGCGCCATGAGCGGCTCGTCGGCGCGCCGCCACGGCACAACCTGCACCTCGCGCCCGACGCTCTCGGCGAAGTAGGCGCGCGCGCGTGCGACGAGCTCGTCGGCGTTCAGCTGGAACCCGAACGGCGTGTCGAGCACGACCGCGGGGCCAGAACCGGTGCGCGAGAACACCTCCCGGTGCGTCTTCACCATGGCTGGAGCGGTCTCGCCCGAGCCCATGATGACCAGCAGGCTCACGCGGTAGCCCCCGCGGTGGCCGCACGCGCGTCCGCTCGGGCGCTGAGGTCGTGCAGGTCCAGCGCGCAGCGGGCCGGGTGCTGGGCGTGCAGGTCGTGGTCGGCTCCCGCGTACTGGGAAACCTCGCAGTCGGGAATCAGCGCGGCCGCCTCGTTGACCGGCGCCGACCCGACGTTCGCCCCCGCGGGCAGCAGCAGCGCGGGCACGCTGACCAGCGGGTACAGGGGGCGGGGGTCGTCGCGCCACAGCGAGTGCAGGATCGATCGGTGGTGCTCGCGCGAAAGTCGCGCCCGCACGCCGCCGCCCGCCAGGCGGGTCAGGTTGGCCAGCGTCCCTGCGATGCCCTCGTGCGGCCAGTCGGGGTGCGCTGCGCCGATGTGGGCTGCGAGGTCGTCGAACCGCATGCTGGCGAACGAGGGCGGGGCCAGCTCCTGCCAGCACTGTTCGAAGGTCGCGAAGCGTCCGCCCAGCCGCAGCCAGCCGCCGTCCACCAGAGCGATGGCGGCGGCGCGCTGGTGCTGGGCGGCCAGCGTGAGCACCACGTTGGTGCCCCAGGACTGCCCGGCAACCACTGGCCCAAGGGGGCCTACCCAGCCCAGTGCGTCGATCAGCGCAGCCAGGTCGCCGGCGCAGGTGGCGGTGTCGTACCCGCCGGCGGGTACGTCGGAGCGCCCGTGGCCGCGCTGGTCGACCGCGATCACCGGGTGCCCTGCCGCGCCCAGGCGTTGGGCGACGCCATCCCACAGCTGCGCGTTGGACGCCAGTCCGTGCACCAGCAGCACCGGCCGCTGCGCCTCGACCGATGTGACGGCGGGACCGGCGCGTCGCACCGCCAGGCGCACCGGCCCGACGTCGATCAGCTCCTCATGCACGCGAAGACCCTACGTCGGTGCGGGCCGCGACGTCACGAACGGCCCGCATCGTGCTCGCCACGCGCAGCGACTCCTGCAACGTGACGACCGGCTCACCGTCGCCGCGTACGCAGGCGCTGACCTGTTCGACCATCAGCTGGTAGGCGTCGACGGCGGGGAAGCGCTCGACGATCGGCTCGGCGTCCGGGCGGGTGAGGGTCAAGGTGGCGGGCTCGCGCCAGCTGGTCAGCTGTGGTGCCGACCACGTCAGCGCGCTCGCACCGGCACGCACGGTCAGGTCCTGCTGCTCGGGTGCGTCGATGCTGGCCAGCAGCTCGGCGGCCGCGCCTGCCGGTGAGCGCAGGAGCGCGCGGGTCTCGAGGTCGACCCCGGTCGCGCCGCGCCGTTCGCTCGCGTCCTGCACCGCCAGCTCTGCGCCCAGCAGCAGGTGCGCCGCCGAGACGGCGTAGCAGCCCACGTCGTACCAGGCACCCCCGCCGCGCGCGGGTTCGAGGCGGTAGTTGCCGGCGGGGACGTTGCCGAAGCAGAACGCCGACGACATCGACGTCGGCTCGCCGATCGCCCCGGCCCGCATGAGCTGCTCGGTGCGGATCGTGCGCGGATGCCACCGGTACCAGGTGGCTTCGACCGCGAGTCGTCCTGAAACCTTTGCCGCATCGGCGATCTCACGCACCTGGTCGGGGTTCAGCGCGAGCGGCTTCTCGCACAGGACGTGTTTGCCGGCAGCCAGCGCCGCCAGCGTCCATGGCAGGTGGTCGTCGTTGGGCAGCGCGACGTACACCGCGTCGACGTCGTCGTCCTCGAGCAACGACTGGTAGTCCCCGTACGTCGGCCCCGCGGGTTGCAGGGCGGCCGCGCGTCGCGGGTCGCGGGCGGCCACGGCGTGCAGGACAGCGCCTTGCGCGGCGTGGACGGCTGGCCCCAGTGCCTTCGTGGCGATGAAGCCCGCCCCCAGGAACCCCCAACGCACCGATGGTCGCGCGTTCATCGGGGACGAGTCATCGCGGCACGACCACAAGCCCGCCGCGGGCGGCGGAGTCCCGGGCGGCCTCCAGCACGGCCAGCACGCGGCGGGACTGGGCTGCGGTCACCGTCATCGCCAGGCCTAGCTGCAGCCGGTCGGCGAGCTCGCTGTGGAACGGGTACAGCGGGCCGCTCGGCGTGGCGAGCTGGGTGACCGACCCGTCGGGGGAGTGCAGCTGCAGCAGGGCGGGGGAGTCCGCCGGCGCGAGGACGTCCTCACTCAGTACGCCGATGTCGTTGCGGGACACCACCTTCTCGATGCGCCACTGCCCGACGATCGCACCGTCGGTGCCGAGGACGTACCAGCGTGGCTTCAGGGCCGCCGCCAGGTCGGAGTACACGAACTCGGCCTCGGCGCCGTCGCTGAAGCGCAGGCTGACCCGGCTGTGGTCGGCGTTGGTGACGTCGTGCCAGCGCCGCTTGTGTGTCGTCGCGGTGACGTGCGCGACCGGAGTGGGCACCAGGTCGAGGACCTGGTCCAGGACGTGCGCCCCCCAGTCGTAGAACGCCCCGCCGGAGACGGCCTCGTCGCTGTGCCACAGGTTGCACGGGTGCGCGTAACCCCCGATGAACGCCTCCACTTGGAACGGCGTCCCGATTCGCCCCGCACCGATCGCCCGGCGCAGCGCCAGATAGTCCGGGTCGAAGCGGCGGTTCTGGTAGACGCAGACCAACAACCCCTTCTCGTCGGCCAGAGCCAGCACCTCGTCGGCCTCGGTCGTGGTGATCGCAAAGGGCTTCTCGACGACGACGTGCTTGCCGGCGGCCAGCAGCTGCAGCGCCCATGACGCGTGCGACGCCGGGGGTGTCGAGACCACCACGAGGTCGACGTCCTCGTCGTCCACCAGGTCCTGCGCGCGGGCGTGCCCGCGAGCGCCGGGTGCGTACGCCGTCCCCGCGGCGAGGCGGTCGGGGTCGGTGTCGCACACGGCGCGTAGCTCCAGGCCGTTCACGGACTGCACCGCGCGGCTGTGCTCGTGCCCGATCGCACCGTAACCGAGCAGTCCCACGCGCGCGGGTCGGGCGGGCGGCAGGCCCAGGGCGTGCTGCAGTGCCAGCAGGAGCAGGCGCCGGCTGGCACGGGAGGCGACTGACCGGTCTGTGCCGCCCAGCGTCCAGGTCAGGACACCCGTCGACGCGCGCCAGGTCGCGACCGGCTGCGCCTGCAGTCCCACATGGGCCAGCAGCAGCGGTTCGACGTCGTCGGACAGCTTGTCGACGAGCAGCACCCGGTCGTGCAGGTGGGTGTGGTCGCCCAGGTGGGCGGTGCCCGCGTGCGTGTGGTCGAGCAGACGCACTGCGAGCGCGCTGCCCGGGGCGGCCCGCACCCGCACGTCGTGCGCCGGGGTCAGCCGCCCTACGAGCAGCCCGGCGGCCTCGGCCAAGACCCCGTCGGAATCGGCCAGCGCCAGGGTCGGACCGCCCAGCAGCAGGGGGCGCGCGGGCCTGGCCAGCAGGTGATGCGCGTCCGCCTGAGGCCGATCGGCCCACAGCGCCACGACGTCGCCCAGCGGCTCGCCGCCGTGCCATCCCGCGTCGGCCCACCCGGCTTCGGCGAGATCGGCGGCGAGTGCGGCGACCGCCTGCGCGAGACGCGGGTCGCCCAGGTCGACCCGCCAGCTGATCGTCGGCACCAGATGACAGTAGGCGTCGGGCGCGCAGGGCGCTATGCCGGGCCGATCGCGTGATCGCCCTGGGAGTCCACCCGGGCGCCGAGCCGGGCGGCGACCGGCTGGATCGCCTCGGACCATGCCGGGAAGGCGTGCACCTGGTCGGCGAGCAGGCGCACGTCAAGGCGGGCGCGGACGGCGAGCGCGAGCTCGCCCATCCAGCTGTCGGCGTCCGGCCCGATGGCACTGGCTCCGAGCAGTGCCCCGGTGGAAGCGTCGACGACCAGCTCCAGCCGACCGCCGGCCGCCCCGGCGAGGAAACCGCGGGCGGTGTCGGCCAGCTCGACTCCCTCGACGAGTGCGTGGACGCCCCGCGCCCGGGCGGCCTCGGCGGACTCCCCCACACCGAAGACTGCGGGATGGGTGTAGACCGCCCGCGGCACACCGGAGTAGTCGGCGTCGCGGCCACCGCCGAGCAGGTGCGCCGCGACGATCCGCCCCTGGTAGGTCGCGGTGTGCGTGTACGGCGCGATCCCGGTGACGTCGCCCACGGCGAACAGGCCCGCGACGGGGCTCGCGTCCGAGGCGAGCACCCGGCACCTGGCGTCCACGGCCAGGGCGCCGGTGTCGCCGGGCCGGACCCCCACCGTCTCGAGCCCGAGGTCGGCACTGCGCGGACGTCGTCCGGTGGCGACCAGCACGCGGTCGACGATGACGCCGGCCTCGCCATCTAGCTGCAACCGGACCCGCCCGCCGTGTCGGCCGGCGCTGGTGACCTTCGCCCCGAGGCGGACGTCGACCCCGAGCTCGCGCAGAGCGGCGGCCAGCCGCTCGCCGACGAAGCCGGGCTCGCCTGCCAGCAGCCGCGGCGCGGCCTCCAGGAGCACCACGCCGGTGCCGAACGAGGCGTACACCTGGGCCAGTTCGCAGCCCACCGCGCCACCGCCGAGGATCGCGAGCCGTTTTGGCCGCTCGGGACTGCTCAGGGCCTGCTCGCTGGTCCAGGTGGGCACGTCGTCCAGGCCCTCGATGGGCGGGCGCACCGGCTCGCTACCGGTGCCCACCACCACTGCGGACGCCCGTAGCCGGCGTTCGCCGACGACGACCACCAGGTCGGCGTCGGCCCGACCCCCGGCCCGCCCCTCGAGCAGGCCGCGCCCGCGCACGATCTGCACGCCCTCGTCCTGCAGCCGCCGGACGGCGCCGGAGTCGTCGCGCTCTCGTGCGGCCGTGTCGCGGCGACGTACGGCCTTGGCGAACGCCTTCGCGTGCTCGCCGCCGATGAGCACGTGCTCGCGGGCGGCCAGCAGCAGCGCCTTGCTCGGCACGCAGGCGACGTACGGGCACTCCCCGCCGACGCGCCCCGCGTCGACTGCCACCACGGTGCCGCCGGCGCGGGCCACCTCGGCGGCGACGACCTCACCGCCGGATCCGGTTCCCAGCACCGCGAGGTCGTACGTCAGCTCAGTCATGACCCGACGGTAGGGCGGCCGGCGACCCAGCGCGAGGCGTCCGCGAGCTCGGGGACGCTGGCGGGTGTGAGGGCGCCCGGTGGGTGCAGCCATGGGTGCAGCGAACGTGTCGTGATCGCAGCACTTTGGCTGCACCCATGCCTGCGCTCATGGCCGGCGGGGTCTCAGGTGTCGGACGGACGTGGCTGCGCCGGTTCGCGGGCGGCGTCCAGCCGGCGCCGGGCTCCGTCGAGCCAGGTCTGGCAGCGCGCGGCCAGTGCCTCGCCGCGCTCCCACAGGGCCAGGGAGTCCTCCAAGCTTGTGCCGCCCGCCTCCAGGCGGCGGACGACCTCGACCAGCTCGTCGCGCGCCTGCTCGTAGGTCAGCGAGTCGTCGTCCGCAGGCATGCCAGGAACCCTACCCACGGCGGCGGGCTTCGTAGCGCCTCGACCCCAGCGGCGTCAGCGGGCCTGCGCGCTGAGCTCGCCGCGGGCGACCCGTACCCGCAACAGCTCACCGGCGCTGACGCTGCCCGCGTCGCGGACGACGTCCCCGTCGGCCCGCTGGACGACGGCGTAGCCGCGGTCGAGCGTTGCTGCCGGCGAGAGCGAGCGCACCTGGGCGTGCAGGTGCTGCACCTGGTCGCCGGCCCGGTCCAGCTGGGCCGTGAGGCATTGCCGGGCCTGGTGCAGGGCCGCCTGCACCTCACGGGAGCGCGCGTCGAGCACCGTGTGCGGTTGCGCCAGCACCGGGCGGCTGCGAAGCGCCGCCAATGCGGCCTGTTCGGCCTCGACCCGGTGGCTGATCGAGCGGCGCAGGCGTTCACGCGCTCGGGTCAGCGCGGCCAGCTCCTCGCCGACGTCCGGGACGATGCAGCCGGCCGCGTCGGTGGGCGTCGAGGCGCGGACGTCGGCCACCAGGTCGAGCAGCGGGGTGTCGACGTCGTGGCCGATCGCGCTCACGACCGGGGTGCGCGCGTCGGCCACGGCGCGCAGCAGGGTCTCGTTGCTGAAGGCCAGCAGGTCTTCGAGCGAGCCGCCGCCGCGGGCGATGACGATGACGTCGACCTCGGCGTCGGCGTCCAGCTCTCGCAGGGCGGCGACGACCTGCGTGACCGCGTGCGGTCCCTGCACCGCCACCTCGCGGATCGCGAAGCGGACGGCGGGCCAGCGGCGGCGCGCGTTCTCGACCACGTCGTGCTCGGCCGCGCTGGCGCGCCCGCACACCAGGCCGACGGTACGGGGCAGGAAGGGCAGGGCGCGCTTTCGTCGGGGGTCGAACAGGCCCTCGGCGCCCAGCAGTCGCTTGAGGTGCTCGATGCGGGCCAGCAGCTCACCGATTCCCACGGGACGGATCGCGTCGGCGCTCAGCTGCAGCGTCCCGCGCTTCTCCCAGAACGTGGGCTTGGCGTGCACGACGACGCGGGCGCCGTCGACCAGGTCGGTGCCGATCGCGTCCAGCACGCGGGTGGTCGCGGTGACCGCGAGCGAGAAGTCGACGTCGGTGTCGCGCAAGGTCAGGTAGACCAGTGAGCTGGCCGGTCGGCGGACCAGTTGCACGACCTGGCCCTCGACCCACACCGGGGACATGCGGGCGACGTACTGAGCCATCTTCGTGCTGAGCAGCCGCACTGGCCACGGGTGCTCGGCGCTCGTGTCCAGGGCGCGCTCGGGCAGCTGGCGGCGTCCGGTCGGCTCGGCTGCAGCGCTCATCCAGCCACCTTACGCAGCGCTGCCACGGTGTGGTCGCTCGCCGAACGCACTTACCATGGGGCGGTGAGCGAAACGGGCAAGCGGGTGCTGCTGGCGGCTCCGCGGGGATACTGCGCGGGCGTCGACCGCGCGGTCGTGGCGGTCGAGAAGGCACTGGAGCTGTACGGGCCGCCCGTGTACGTGCGCAAGCAGATCGTGCACAACCGGCACGTCGTGACCACGCTGGAAAGGCGTGGGGCAGTCTTCGTGGAGGAGACGGACGAGGTGCCGCAGGGAGCGACAGTGGTGCTCTCGGCGCACGGCGTGGCTCCCGTGGTGCACGAACAGGCAGCGCGCCTGCAGCTGCGGACCATCGACGCGACCTGCCCGTTGGTCACCAAGGTTCATCACGAGGCACGCCGGTTCGCGGGCGAGGACTTCGACATCCTGCTGATCGGGCATGAGGGGCACGAAGAGGTCGTGGGGACCGCGGGGGAGGCGCCGGCGAACATCCAGCTCGTGGACGGCCCGGAGTCCGTCGACGCCGTTCAGGTGCGGGATCCCGAGCGGGTCGTGTGGCTCTCGCAGACCACGCTTTCGGTCGACGAGACCATGCAGATCGTGCGCCAGTTGCGCGCCCGGTTCCCCAAGCTGCAGGACCCACCGAGCGACGACATCTGCTACGCCACCCAGAACCGTCAGGTCGCGGTCAAGCAGATCGCGCCGCAGGCGGAGCTGGTGCTTGTCGTCGGCTCGCGCAACTCCTCGAACTCGGTGCGCCTGGTCGAGGTGGCGTTGGAGCACGGGGCCGGCGCCAGTTACCTGATCGACTACGCCGACGAGATCGACCCGACCTGGCTGGACGGCGTCACGACCGTGGGCGTGACCAGCGGCGCCAGCGTCCCCGAGCTGCTCGTGCGTGAGGTCCTCGCGTACCTGGCCGCCCACGGGTATGGCGCAGTCGAGGAGGTCGTCTGCGCACAGGAGAGCCTGCTGTTCTCCCTTCCCAAGGAGCTGCGCCGCGACCTCAAGGCCGCGACCGCCGCTGCTCCTGGGGTCTAGCGCCTGTCGGATGCCACTGAGCCAACTCTCCCGCGGGAGAGTTGGCTCAAACTCTCCCGCGGGAGAGTTAGGTCGCCCCACTGAACGACCCGCTCAACCGGCTGAACGACCCGCTCAACCGGCTGAACGACCCGCTCAACCGGCTGCACGGTGGTCGTCGAGCAGCTCGACGCTGGTCAACGTGCGTGGCGTGGTCTCGACCGGTTCCGGTGCTTGGATGACCGTGCCCGTTAGGTCGAGGTCGTTCATCCGTCGCGCGGTGACCAGCACCCGGCGCTCGAGCGTGCCCACCAGCGCGTTGTAGTCCTCGACGCCGCGCTGCAGCGTGCGGCCCAGCTTGGCGGTGTGCGAGCCGAGCGTGGACAGCCGCGCGTACAGCTCGCGGCCGACGTCGAACAGCTCGCGGGCGTTGCCCGCCAGCGCGTCCTGCTGCCAGGTGTAGGCGCAGGTGCGCAGCACCGCGAGCAGGGTCGCCGGGGAGGCGAGCACGACCCGGGCGCTCATCGCGTGCTCGTACAGCGAGCCGTCCGCGTCCAGCGCCGCGGCGAGGATGGCGTCACCTGGGACGAAACAGACGACCATCTCGGGGGTCGGCGCGAACGCGGCCCAGTACTCCCGCGCGGCGAGCACGTCGACATGGCCGCGCAGGGCCTTGGCGTGCGCGCTGAGCAGCCCCTCGCGCTCGGGCGACTGCGCCGCGGCCGCGTCCAGGAACGCCGCGAGCGGTGCCTTGGCGTCGACCACCAGGTTCTTGCCCCCGGGAAGGTGCACGACCAGGTCGGGGCGCAGCACGTTGCCGCCGGGTCCGGTGGCGCTGGGCTGTTCGGTGAAGTCGACCCGAGCGAGCATGCCGGCGGCCTCCACGACGCGGCGCAGCTGCGCCTCGCCCCAGGTGCCGCGCACGTTGGAGGACCGCAGGGCGCCGGCGAGCGAGGCGGTCTGTTGGCGCAGTGCTTCGCCGGAGGTCACGACGGCGGACAGCTGCTGGTCGATGCGGGAGAACTGGTCGACCCGGTCACGCTCGAGCTGGCCGACCTGGCGCTCGACGCGCCCCAACCCCTCACGCAGCGGCGCGAGCACGCCGGCCAGCTCATGGTCAGCCTCACGGCTGGTCTCAAGGTCGGCGATGCGCTCTCGCAGCAGCTCGCGCTCGGCATCGGCGCCGGCGTGGCGCGCATGCACGTGGGCGCGCACGAGCAGCCCGGCGATCAGCGCCCCCGCGGCGAAGGCGATGACGGCGATCACGAAGGTCTGGTCCATGTGCCTCAGGCTGCCACCCGCCACCGACAACGCCCCGGACGTGACCGTAGGGTGCCGCCATGTCGGGCGCCGAGACCCCTGCCGAGACCCCTGCCGAGAACCCTGCCGAGAACCCTGCCGAGAAGCCTGCCGGGAACCGATGGCTGGTCGAGACCGGCGGCACCCGTGGCCCGGCGTACGCCGAACACTTCCGCAAGCTGGCGGCATCGGGGGCCGACCTGGACGGCGAGGCGCGGTTCGTCGCCTCGCTGCTGCGCTCGCCCGCTCGGGTGCTGGAGGCCGGCTGCGGCACGGGGCGGGTGGCTGTGTCCCTGGCGCAGCTGGGGCACACGCTCACCGGCGTCGACCTGGACGCGTCCATGCTCACCGAAGCCCGGCGCGACGCGCTGCGGGTCGGCGCCGACGTCCGGTGGCTGCAGGCCGACCTGATCGAGCTGCCCCAGGTGCTGCCCTGCGAGCAGTTCGACCTGGTCGTCGCGGCCGGCAACGTTCTCGTCTACCTCACGCCGGGCACCGAGGCGGCGGTCGTGGCCGCCATGGCTGGCGCCTTGGCGCCGGGCGGCCTGCTGGTCAGCGGCTTCGTGCTCGACCGGCACGTGAGCAGCGCCGACTACGACCGATGGTGTGAGCAAGCGGGACTGCTTGCGGCGCAGCGGTTCTCGACCTGGGACCGGGCGCCCGCGGACGCGGGGGGCGAGCCCGACACGTACGCCGTGCGCGTTCATCGCCGGTAGGGTCTTGTTCTCGTGGCACTCACCATCGGCATCGTCGGCCTGCCCAACGTCGGCAAGTCCACGCTGTTCAACGCCCTGACGAAGAACAACGTCCTCGCAGCCAACTACCCGTTCGCGACCATCGAGCCCAACATCGGCGTCGTTCCGCTGCCCGACGACCGACTGGCCCAGCTGGCGGCGATCTTCTCCAGCGCCCGGATCCTGCCCGCGACCGTCTCGTTCGTCGACATCGCTGGCATCGTCAAAGGGGCCAGCGAGGGCGAGGGACTGGGCAACACGTTTCTCGCCACGATCCGCGAGGCCGATGCGATCTGCCAGGTGACGCGAGCGTTCTCCGACCCCGACGTCGTGCACGTCGGCGGGAAGGTCGACCCGGCGTCCGACATCGAGACGATCACCACCGAGCTTGCCCTCGCCGACCTGCAGACCCTGGAGCGCGCGGTGGCCCGGCTGGAGAAGGAGGTGCGGGCCAAGAAGGCCGACCAGGCGCTGCTGAACGCCGCCCTCGCGGCGCAGGCGGTGCTGGAGAAGGGCAGCACGCTGTACGCCGGGGCCGCGGCTGCCGGCATCGACCTCGCCGAGGTGCGTGAGCTGTCCCTGCTGACCGCAAAGCCCTTCATCTACGTGTTCAACGTGGATGAGGAGGGCCTGGGTGACGAGGCGCTGAAGACCCGGCTGCGCGAGCTCGTGGCCCCCGCCGAGGCGATCTTCCTGGACGCGAAGATCGAGGCCGAGCTGACCGAGCTGGAGCCGGCCGAGGCCGCCGAACTGCTGGCGAGCATCGGCCAGGACGAGTCGGGACTGCACCAGCTGGCCCGCGTCGGGTTCGCGACGCTTGGTTTGCAGACCTACCTCACGGCCGGGCCTAAGGAGGCGCGGGCTTGGACGATCCGGCGCGGCTGGACCGCCCCTGCGGCGGCCGGGGTGATCCACACCGACTTCCAACGCGGGTTCATCAAGGCTGAGGTCGTCTTCTTCGAGGACCTGGTCGCGGCCGGTTCGATGGGCGAGGCGAAGGCCCGTGGCCGCGTGCGGATCGAGGGC
>DAIETC010000056.1 GCA_027345905.1 Kineosporiaceae bacterium
CGCTCAGCGACGTGATGGCCACCGGCTGGCACGCAGCCGTCAGCGCCGGGGTGTCGCCCGGGCAGACGGTGGTCGTGGTCGGCGACGGTGCTGTGGGGCTCTGCGGCGTGCTGGCCGCGGCGCGGCTGGGCGCCGAGCGGATCGTCGCAATGTCGCGGCACTCCTCCCGCCAGCAGCTGGCCCGCGCTTTCGGCGCCACCGACGTCGTGGCCGAGCGCGGCGCGGACGCCGTCACCGCGGTCCGTGAGCTCACCGCAGGAGTGGGCGCCGACGCGGTGCTCGAGTGCGTCGGTACCGGCGAAGCCATGGTCACCGCGGTCGAGAGCGCCCGAGCCGGCGCGCGGGTGGGGTACGTCGGCGTCCCGCACGGCGTCGAGCTGCCGATCCGCACGATGTTCTCCAACAACGTCGCGGTCGCCGGCGGCATCGCACCGGTGCGCAAGTACCTGCCGCACCTGATGGACGACGTCCTGTCCGGTGCGATCAACCCCGGTCAGGTCTTCGACCTCGAGCTGCCCCTGGACGACGTCGCCGAGGGCTACGCCGCCATGCACGAACGCCGCGCCATCAAGACCCTGCTGCGTCCCTGACGCATGTGCTCCGCTCAGCCGAAGGCGGCGGGCAGCGTGGCCTCGTGCACCTTACGCAGCTGCGGCAGCGGCAGCGTGAACAGCGCCTGGACGTCGAGGGCCGGTTCGTCCGTGACCTCCCCGATCCGCAGGTGCGGCAGGCCCCGGGCCGCGCACTCGTCGGCGAAGCGGGCCTGTGCAGCGTCCGGCACCGCCACGACGGCCCGCGCGACCGACTCGCTGAACAAGGCGGCGAACGGGTCGACGCCGTCGCGCTCGCACAGCTCGTGCAGCGCCACCCTGGCCCCGACGCCGTAGCGCAGGCACGCCTCGGTCAGCGCAATCGCGAGCCCCCCGTCGGACAGGTCGTGAGCGGCGCTCACCAGACCGTCGCGCGAGGCCGCCACCAGCACCTGCGCCAGCACCCGTTCAGCGTCCAGGTCGACGACCGGCGGCAGACCCCCGAGGTGCCCGTGCACGACGTCCGCCCACGACGAACCACCGAGCTCCTCGCGGGTGACGCCGAGCAGGTAGATGGCCTCGCCAGGTTCGCGCCACCCGGACGGCGTGCGCCGGGTGACGTCGTGCAGCACCCCGAGCACCCCCACGACCGGCGTGGGGTGGATCGCGGTCGCACCGGTCTGGTTGTACAACGAGACGTTGCCGCCGGTGACGGGGATGGCGAGCTGCTGGCAGCCGTCGGCGATGCCCGTGACGGCCTGGGCGAACTGCCACATGACCTCCGGGTCCTGCGGTGAGCCGAAGTTCAGGCAGTCGGTGACCGCCAGCGGTGTGGCGCCGGTAGTCGCGACGTTGCGGTAAGCCTCGGCCAGCGCCAGCTGCGCGCCGGCGCACGGGTCGAGGGCCACGAATCGGCTGTTGCAGTCGGTCGAGATCGCCACGCCGAGCCCGGACTCCTCGTCGACCCGCACCACCCCCGCGTCGTCGGGCATCGCGAGGGCGGTGTTGCCCATGACGTAGCGGTCGTACTGGTCGGTGACCCAGGCGCGGCTGGACAGGTTCGCCGAGCCGAGCAGCTGCAGCAGCGTGGCGCCGAGCTGTTCGCCGGTGGAGGGCCGAGCCAGCCGTCCGGCCGTCGGCGCGTCGGCCTGCAGGGCGTCGAGCCCGGCCGGGCGGGTCATCGGCCGCTCGTACACCGGGCCGTCGTGCGCCACGGTGCGCGGTGGCACGTCGACCACCGTCTCGCCGTGCCACTCGACGACCAGCCGACCGGTCGTGGTGACCTCGCCGACCACGGTGGCCTCGACGTCCCACTTGGCGGTGATCGCCACGAACTCGTCCAGGTGCGCGGGCGTGACGATCGCCATCATGCGCTCCTGCGACTCGCTCATCAGGATCTCTTCGGGGCTCAACGTGCTGTCACGCAACGGGACCCGGTCGAGCCAGACGTGCATGCCGCCGTCGCCGTTGCTGGCCAGCTCGCTGGTCGCGCAGGACAGGCCCGCGCCCCCGAGGTCCTGGATGCCCTCGACCACGCGGGCCGCGAACAGGTCGAGGCAGCACTCGATCAGCACCTTCTCGGCGAACGGGTCGCCGACCTGCACGGCCGGGCGCTTGCTGGGCCCGGCGGTGTCGAACGTCTCCGAGGCGAGCACCGAGACGCCACCGATGCCGTCGCCGCCGGTCTTGGCGCCGAACAGGATGACTAGGTTGCCGGCTCCCTTGGCGTTGGCCAGGTGGATGTCCTCGTGCCGCATCGACCCGACGCACAGGGCGTTGACCAGCGGGTTGCCCTGGTAGCAGGGGTCGAAGACCACCTCGCCGCCAATGTTCGGCAGACCCAGGCAGTTGCCGTAGCCCCCTACTCCCGCAACGATTCCGGGCAGCACGCGGTGAGTGTCCGGATGGTCGATGGCCCCGAAGCGCAAGGGGTCCATCACGGCGATGGGGCGCGCGCCCATGCTCATGATGTCGCGCACGATGCCCCCGACCCCGGTGGCCGCACCCTGGTACGGCTCGACGTACGAGGGATGGTTGTGGCTCTCGACCTTGAACGTCACGGCCCAGCCGTCACCGATGTCGACGACGCCGGCGTTCTCGCCGATGCCGACCATCAGCTTCTCGCGCATGGCCTCGGTGGTCTTCTCGCCGAACTGGCGCAGGTGCACCTTGCTCGACTTGTACGAGCAGTGCTCGCTCCACATCACCGAGTACATCGCGAGCTCGGACGACGTCGGCCGTCGACCGAGGATCTCACGAATGCGTTGGTACTCATCGGGTTTGAGACCGAGCTCGGCCCATGGCTGCTCGGTGTCAGCGCTGCTGGTGGCGCGCTGGACGGTGTCGATCCTCATACCCGTACGAGCCCGTCGAGGATGGAGGTGAAGAACCGCAACCCGTCCAAGCCGTCGGTGCCGCTGCGAACATCGGGCCCGAAGCCTGGCTCGCTTGCGTGCTCGGGGTGCGGCATCAGCCCGACCACGTTGCCCGCGGCGTTCGAGACGCCGGCGATCGCCCGGTACGACCCGTTCGGGTTGTCGTCGAGGTAGCGCGCGACGACGCGACCTTCGCCCTCGAGCTCGTCCAGGGTGCGCTCGTCGGCGACGTACCCCCCCTCGCCGTTCTTCAGCGGGACGACGATCCGCTCGCCAGGTGCGTACCCGCGGGTCCACGGGGTGTCGGTGCGCTCGATCGCCAGCGGCTGGTCGCGGCAGACGAACCTGCGGTGGTCGTTGCGGATCAGCGCGCCCGGCAGCAGGTGCGCCTCGCACAGCAGCTGGAAGCCGTTGCAGATCCCCAGCACCGGCAGGCCGCCGCGCGCGGCGTCGACCAGCGGGCCCATCACCGGCGCGAACCGGGCGATCGCCCCGCAGCGCAGGTAGTCGCCGTAGGAGAACCCGCCGGGCAGCACCACCGCGTCGACCCCGTGCAGGTCGGCGTCCGCGTGCCAGAGCGCGAACGCCTCGCCCCCCGCCAGGCGCACCGCCCGGGCGGCGTCCCGGTCGTCCAACGAGCCGGGGAAGGTGACGACGCCGACCCGCATCAGCGTGCGCCCTCGCCGGCGACCACGGCGACGACGTCCTCGATGACCGGGTTGCTCAGCAGGGTGGTGGCGGCCTCACGGGCACTGGCCAGCACCTGATCAGTGACCTCGCCGTCGACCTCGAGCTCGAACCGTTTGCCCTGGCGCACCGAGGTGAACCCGGTGAAACCCAGGCGCGGTAGGGCCCCCAGCACCGCCTGGCCCTGCGGGTCGAGGATCTCCGGCTTGGGCATGAACTCGACGACGACGCGTCCCATGCGTGAGCTCCAGGGTGAGGGGCGGCCAGCGGTACACCGAAGTCTACCGAGCCGCGAGGCTCGCCCGGGCGCCTGGTGCGGCCGCGGCGGGCAGTGGCAAGGTGGCGGGCATGAAGCTGACCCATTTCGGCCACGCCTGCCTGCTCGTCGAAACAGGCGGCGCACGCCTGCTCATCGACCCGGGGACGTTCTCCAGCGGCTTCGAGGAGCTCACCGACCTGGACGCGATCCTGATCACCCACCAGCACGCCGACCATGTCGACGTCGAGAAGCTGCCCCAGCTGCTGGAGGCCAACGAGGGGGCCGTCGTCCTCGCCGAGCCCGAGGCAGCCGCCGAGCTGAGCAAGGTGGGGCTCGCCGCCCAGGCCCTGCACGCCGGTGACGCGCTCACCGTCGCCGGTGTGCCAGTGGCCGCTGC
>DAIETC010000065.1 GCA_027345905.1 Kineosporiaceae bacterium
CATCTCGATCATCGTGGTGGTCGACTCGGCCACCGGCAAGGTGGTCGCCGGCCCCGAGATCCACGCGCGCGGGTTCGCTGAGGGCGACGCCGTCTTCGACAGCGTGCGACCCAAGATCGAGCAGGCGCTGGCCGAGGCGGCAGCCCAGGGTTCGACCGACCCCTATCAGCTGCAGCAGGTCGTACGCCGCGTGGTCGGCGGCTGGGTCGGCGGCAAGATCCGACGCCGTCCCATGATCATCCCGGTGGTCATCTCCGCCTGACCCGGTCGGGGCGCAGCTCCCACTGGCGGCGCGCTGCCCCAGCGCTCGAACCGGCGCCGTCGCGCCCCACGGTGGGGCTGATCCGTGCCCAAACATCCGACCACTGGGGCACCCTGCGGCCTTGTGGTGGCCACTGGGGCACCCTGCGGCCAAGCTGGCGGCCACTGGGGCACCCTGCGGCCAAGCTGGCGGCCACTGGGGCACCCTGCGGCCTTGTGGTGGCCACTGGGGCACCCCGCGGCCAAGCGGGTGGCCACTGGGGCACCCTGCGGCCAAGTGGGGCTGCGGCGGAAGTGAACGGTGTGGCAGACGGTGCTGACGGGGCGGGAGCGGTACTGTGACCGGCATGGTCACCCGTACGCCATCGCCGGTACGCCGGTCCGGCAGCAGCCGCGCGAGCTCCAGCAGGGGCGCCCGAGCCACCGGTACTGAGTGGGCTGGTAGTGGCAGCACCCCGAAGGGCCGGCGCCCAGCTGCCGGCTCAGGTTCGGGGGCCGGGCGCGGGCGAGCGGGGGCCCGAGGACGAGGACGCGCACCGAGCCGCCGAAGGGGTGCACGTGCGCGCCATGCCCACTTCGCGGGTGCGGGAGGTGGGCTAGCGCTCCTGTGGCGAGGGGTCTGCGGCGTGTGGCTGGCCCTGGCGCACGTGCTTGGCGCGGGCGCCCGCCGGATCGGGCACAGCGCCCGGGAGCTGGATCCCGCGCACCGGCGGGACGGCGCCGGGCTGGCCCTGATCGCCGCCGCCGTGCTGGTGGCCGCCCGGGAGTGGTGGAACCTGGACGGCCCGGTTGGCACCGTCGTCCATGCCGTCGTGGCCGGCACGATCGGACGGGTTGCGCTGGTGCTGCCCGTCTTGCTCGTCGCGCTGGGCGTGCGCCTGCTGCGACACCCGCAGGCTGCGGCCGCCAACAGCCGGGTGACCATCGGCCTGGGCGCTGTGCTCCTGGCGGCAGCCGGGCTAGTGCACACCGCGCGAGGACTGCCGGACATGTCCCGGGGCTGGGCGGCCATTCGCGATGCCGGCGGCGTGGTCGGGTTCCTGGCTGCCAGCCCGCTGGAGCAGGCCGTGACGGTGTGGGGCACCACGATCATCCTGTTGCTGCTGGCCGCTTTCGGGTTGCTGGTGCTGACGGCAACCCCGGTGCACGCCATTCCGGTTCGCGCACGTGCCTTGGTCGCGCGCGTCACTGGCAGGCGCTCAGCCCACGGCCCGGACTCGCCCGACGGCAGCGACGACGCCCAGTCAGCTCCTGGCGACCCATCGACCCCCGCGCGCTGCGCCGACGGCTCCAGCGCTCGCTCGGACCGCAAGAGCAACGCCCTGCGCCGCGGCCGGGTGCGCCGCGGCTTCGACGCCCTGCGCGGGGCCGCCGACGGTCCGCGGACGGGTGACGAACCGTTCGAGACGCCGGTCACCGTGACCCCGGCCGGCCGCACCCGACGCGCACGGGTCACGCCAGCGCCCCCCGACGGCACGGTGAGCGCAGCCGCAGGCGACCCGCCGGCCGGCGATGCGACAGCTGGCGAGCCGGCCGCGACGACGTTGCTGCCCCAGCGGGTCGAGCAGCTCGCCTTGGCCGGAGACATCACCTACACCTTGCCGCCGGGCGACATCCTGGCGCCCGGCAGCCCGCACAAGGCGCGCAGTGCCGCCAACGACCGGGTCGTCGAGTCGCTGTCCGGGGTGCTCGAGCAGTTCGACATCGACGCCCAGGTCACCGGGTTCATGCGCGGGCCGACGGTCACGCGCTACGAGGTCGAGCTGGGCCGCGGCACCAAGGTCGAGCGGGTCACCGCGCTCAGCCGCAACATCGCGTACGCCGTGGCCAGCGCCGACGTCCGGATCCTGTCGCCCATCCCGGGCAAGAGCGCCATCGGCATCGAGATCCCGAACACCGACCGCGAAAAGGTGAGCCTCGGCGATGTCCTGCGCAGCCAGGCCGCCCGGGATGTCCACCACCCCATGACCATCGGGGGGGGAAAGGACGTCGAGGGCGGGTACGTCGTCGCCAACCTGGCCAAGATGCCGCACCTGCTCGTGGCCGGGGCGACCGGCGCCGGTAAATCCAGTTTCGTGAACTCGATGATCACCTCGATCCTGATGCGCGCCACGCCGGAGGAGGTGCGCATGGTGCTGATCGACCCCAAACGGGTCGAGCTCACCGGCTACGAGGGCGTGCCGCACCTGATCACCCCGATCATCACCAACCCGAAGAAGGCCGCCGAGGCGCTGCAGTGGGTGGTGCGGGAGATGGATATCCGCTACGACGACCTCGCGGCCTTCGGGTTCAAGCACATCGACGACTTCAACCGGGCGGCTCGCACCGGTGCCGTGGTGCCACCGCCGGGGAGCGAGCGGGTGGTGGCGCCGTACCCGTACCTGCTGGTGATCGTCGACGAGCTGGCCGACCTGATGATGGTCGCCCCGCGTGACGTCGAGGACAGCATCGTGCGGATCACCCAGCTGGCACGCGCCGCCGGCATCCACCTGGTCCTTGCCACCCAACGACCCAGCGTGGACGTCGTCACCGGGCTGATCAAGGCCAACGTGCCCAGCCGCATGGCATTCGCCACGAGCTCGGTCACCGACAGCCGGGTCGTGCTCGACCAGCCCGGGGCGGAGAAGCTGATCGGCCAGGGGGACGCCTTGTTCTTGCCCATGGGCGCGAGCAAGCCGATCCGGGTGCAGGGCGCCTGGGTGACCGAGTCTGAGATCCACAAGGCAGTGGCGCACGTCAAGGCCCAGCTGCGGCCCACCTACCGCGACGACGTCGTGGCGGCCGTCGCCAAGAAGCAGGTCGACGACGACATCGGCGCCGACCTCGAGCTCCTGGTGCAGGCCACCGAACTGGTGGTCACGACCCAGTTCGGCTCCACGTCGATGCTGCAGCGCAAGCTGCGGGTCGGCTTCGCCAAGGCGGGCCGGCTGATGGACTTGCTGGAGTCGCGCGGGGTCGTAGGGCCGAGCGAGGGCAGCAAGGCGCGGGACGTCCTGATCAGGGTGGACGACCTGCCGGCCACCCTTGCCCAGTTGCGCGGGGACGAGCCGCCGGCGACCGGCGCGGTCTACGACCAGCAGGAGGCGGGCGAAGACGCCTGGGAGCTGACCGAGCGCGCCTAAGCCTTGGTCAGGCTTGCGGTGCCAGGGCCGACGCCGTCCGCACAGGGTCCAGATCGCGTGCTTGCGCGTGCTTCTGGGCGTACATCGCCGCATCAGCCTCGGACAGTACGTCGCTGAACCGCACCGGGGTGGCGCATACCGCCATCCCGATGCTGGCGCCAACCTGGTGTGACCCCAGCGGTCCAGCAAATGGGCGGGTCAGGACCAGTCGTAGCCGGTCCGCGAGCGCGCGCGCCGCCGTGTCGACCCCGGCGCCGCACATGACGACGACGAACTCGTCGCCGCCCGCGCGCGCCACGACGTCGTCGGCTCGCACACATTCAGTGAGCCGGGTCGCCACGGTTCGCAGCACCTGGTCACCGAAGTGGTGACCCGCACTGTCGTTGACCTCCTTGAAGCGGTCGAGGTCGATCAGCAGGACTGCCAGCTCACAGTCGGCCCGCGCGGCCATCTCTTGCCCGGCGCTCATCAGCAGCGTGCGGTTGCCCAGACCGGTCAGCGAGTCGTGGGTGGCCGCGTACTGCGCCTGTTCTTCACGGGCCTGCAGCTCAGAGTGCATCCGGGCGTGCTCGATGGCGATCGCGGCCTGGTCGGCGAACAGCTCGAGGACCTCCAGCTGCACCGGGCCCGGCTGGCGCCCACCGGACGGCAGGTCGACGCTCAGGACCCCGATCCACTCGCCCGAGGGGGCGGTCAGCGGCGCGAACAGCGCGTCCAGCGGGTGCCAGGCGTCTTCGTCCTGCGAGGGTTCCAGGTCTGGTATCCAGGTGAAGATGTCCTCGCTCAGTGCGGTTCCATGCCGGTGGTCGATGAAGCACAAGTTGCCGATCCGTCGCGAGCGCCCCAGCAGCTGCTGCCAGCGCTGCGTGGTCTCGAAGGTGCCGAGCAGGGCGGTCCGCGCACCCTCGTCACCGGCCACCGAAACCACCTCGAAGGTGTCTCCTAGTCGGGCGAGGTTGACCACAGCCACGCCGAAACCGGCGACCTGCACGACCCCCCGGGCGACGGCGTCCAAGGTGGCGGCCAGGTCCAGGCTCTGGTGCACCTGCTTGGTGATCCGGTGCAGGGCGCGCAAGGCCGCCAGCTGCTCGTCGTGCGCTGCGGGTGGGCTGGGCGCGCGGGCACCGTCGTGGTCGGCAGCTCGGGGCACCGGTCCTCCAGGATGCTGGTGCGTCGTCCTTGTCTCGGCAGCGTGGAGCGGGTTCTTGAGCCACGACGGCGGTGTCGAGGTAAGGCGGTGTCAAGGCTGGCGGTGAGGTCACCGTCACGTGATCGCAGTCCGTACAGTGGACCAGTGCAGACTCGGTCGGTGGCGCTCGTGACGTTGGGCTGCACCCGCAACGAGGTCGACTCCGAGGAGCTGGCCGCCCGGCTGAGCGCACACGGCTGGACGCTGGCGCAGGACGCCGCCGACGCCGACGTCGCGCTGGTCAACACCTGCGGCTTCGTGCAGTCGGCGAAGAAGGATTCGATCGACGCTCTGCTCGAGGCCGCCGACCTGAAGCAGGACCCAAGCGCGCGCACGCGGGCCGTCGTGGCCGTGGGGTGCCTGGCCGAGCGGTACGGCGAGCAGCTGGCTGGGTCGCTGCCCGAGGCCGACGCGGTGCTGGGCTTCGACACCTACGCGGAGCTGTCCGACCAGCTGACGGCGATCCTGGCCGGTGAGCGTCCCACCTCGCACACGCCCCGCGACCGGCGCACCCTGCTGCCCCTCTCGCCCGCGACGCGACAGGGGTCGGACGTTGCCGTTCCGGGCCACGGCAATGCGCCCGACCTGCCCGTCGGCATGGCGCCGGCGTCCGGGCCACGGGTGCTGCGCCGGCGCCTGGACGGTCGGCCCTGGGCGCCGTTGAAGATCGCCTCCGGGTGCGACCGGCGCTGCGCGTTCTGCGCGATCCCCGCCTTCCGCGGCGCCTTCGTCTCCCGGACTCCCGACCAGATCCTGGCCGAGGCGCGCTGGTTGGCGCAGCAGGGGGTGCGCGAGGTGTTCCTGGTCAGCGAGAACTCGACGTCCTACGGCAAGGACCTGGGTGACCTGCGCCTGCTCGAGACCATGCTGGCGCAGCTGGCCGCCGTCGACGGCATCGACCGGGTGCGCGTGTCGTACCTGCAGCCCGCCGAGATGCGTCCCAGCCTGCTGGAGGCGATGACCAGCACGCCTGGCGTCGCGCCGTACTTCGACCTGTCCTTCCAGCACGCCTCGGCACCGGTGCTACGGCGCATGCGCCGCTTCGGCGACGCGCAGGCGTTCCTCGCCCTGCTGAGCCAGGTGCGCGCCGCAGCGCCGTTGGCGGGCATCCGCAGCAACGTCATCGTCGGTTTCCCCGGCGAGACCGAGGCCGATGTGGTCGAGCTGGAGCAGTTCCTGGTCCAGGCCCGGCTGGACGTCGTGGGCGTGTTCGGTTACAGCGACGAGGACGGCACCGAGGGCGAACGGCTCGAGGGCAAACTGGCCAGTGAGGTCATCGCCGAACGCCTGGCGCGGGTGGGCGACCTGGTCGAGCGGCTCACCGCCCAGCGAGCGCAGGAGCGGATCGGTGAGCTGGTCGAGGTCCTCGTCGAAGAGCTCGACCCGGACCTCGATTCGGACGTCGACCCAGACCTCGGTGCGGACCTCGCCCGGGTCGTCGGCCGGGCGCTGCACCAGGGCCCGGATGTCGATGGCAGCACCGGCCTGTTGGGGTGCGCGGCGAGGGTTGGGGACGTCGTCCGGGCCCGGGTGGTGTCGGCCCAGGGCGTCGACCTGCTGGCCGCCCCGCTCGCGTCGTGAACCAGCCATGGATCCGGCCGTGGACCCAGTCATGCACCGGCCGTTGATCCAGCCATGAACCAGGTGCGGGCCGCGCGGCCGAGCGCCTGGAACCTGGCCAACGCCCTCACCGCCGGGCGCCTGCTGCTGGTTCCGGTGTTTTGGGTGCTGCTCATGCACGACGGCGGCAGCCACGCGCGCTGGCGGGTGGCCGCCTTCTTCGTGTTCGTCGTCGCGGCCCTGACCGACCGGTACGACGGTGAGCTGGCTCGCCGCCGCGGGCAGGTGACAGATCTGGGCAAGATCGCCGACCCGATCGCCGACAAGGCGCTCGTCGGGGCGGCGCTGGTCGGCTTGTCGCTGCTGGGGCAGGTGGCCTGGTGGGTGACGGTGGTGATCTTGGCCCGCGAGGTCGCGGTCACCGCCGTGCGCTTCGCGGTGATCCGCCACGGGGTGATCGCCGCCAGCCGCGGCGGCAAGGCCAAGACGCTGCTGCAGGCGGTGGCGATCGGGCTGTACGTGCTGCCCCTGACCGGACTCTCGCACACCGTCGCCGCGGTCACGATGGGGCTGGCCGTGCTCGTGACGCTGGTCACCGGCGCGGACTACCTGCTGCAAGCCGTTCGGCTACGTCGGGTCAGCGAGCGCACGGCTGCCCGCAAGGCAGCCCGTGAGCGCTCGCGGGAAGTGCGCGAGCTCGGGGAGCGAGCGCCATGACCTACGCAGGGGGCGAACTGGACGACAGGGTCGCCGAGGCGGCCCGCGACCTCGTCGCCCTGCTGCGGCGCACGGGCGCCAGCCTGGCCAGCGCCGAGTCGCTCACCGGGGGCCTGCTCGGTGCGACGATCACCGCCGTGCCAGGTGCCTCCCACGTCTACCGCGGCGGCGTGATCGCCTACGCCACCGAGGCCAAACACGAGCTGCTCGGGGTCGATGCTGGCCTGCTGCGGCGCGTGGGTGCCGTCGACCCGCAGGTCGCCAGCGCCATGGCGGTCGGGGTGCGCCAACGGCTCGGTGCGGACTACGGGCTGGCTACCACCGGTGTGGCCGGCCCCGAGAGCCAGGACGGCAAATCGCCCGGAACGGTGTGGCTGGGCATCGCCACTGGCCGTCAGACCCTGAGCACCGACCTCTGTGCGCTCGGCGGGCGCTCCGACGTACGCCGCGCGGCCGTGCTGCACGCTCTGAACCAGCTTCTGGCAGTTCTGCGGGGCGACGCTGGGCCCAGCGGTTCGGCGGGGGACGGAGCCCGGATCGGCTAGCCGGGTGGCGGATCACTCACGTTTGCGGGTCGACGGCGTGTCGGGCCCCGGACGGGGTACGGTGGAGTGATCCTGCATCGAGCAGATGTAGGTCTACGAGTGAGCGGGAGGCGTCATGGTGCTGCTTCGCCAAGAGATCGGCGACGTGCTGCGCGAGCAGCGGCAGCAGCAGAGCCGCACGCTGCGCGAGGTCTCGGCCGCCGCGCGGGTTTCGCTGGGCTACCTCAGTGAGGTCGAGCGTGGGCAGAAGGAAGCGTCCTCAGAGCTGCTCGCCTCGATCTGCGGTGCGCTCGACCTGCCCTTGTCGCGGGTCCTGCGTCAGGTCAGCGAGAAGGCCGCGGACGCAGAGCGGCTGGAGAGCGCCTTGACTGCGCTGCGTCGGGTGCCCGCCCGCGCGTCGTTGGTCAACGCCGCCTGAGCCAAGCCGCTCGGCGCACCGCGCCCCGCCCCGGTTCGTCCGTTCGTCCAGGAGGACGCCCAGCGTGAACATCGTGGTCTGCGTGAAATTCGTGCCCGACGCCCAAAGTGAGCGCGGTTTCGAGCCCGGCGACCACACCACCGATCGCTTCGGGGTACCGGGACGTCTGTCCGAGCTGGACGAGTACGCCGTCGAAGCGGCGCTCACGCTGGCCACGGCCGGCGCCGACGCGCCAACCGGTGAGCCAGCTGGCCGGGTCACCGTCATGACGGTGGGACCACCTGCGGCCGCTGAGGCGATCAAGAAGGCCCTGCAGATGGGCGCGGACGCCGGGGTGCACGTCACGGACGAGGCCATCGCCGGCTCGGACGCTGCGGCGACCTCGCTGGTGCTCGCAGCCGCCATCCGCCGGATCGGCGAGGCGGCGCCGGTGGACTTGGTGCTGACCGGGATGGCTTCGACCGACGCGGTCATGAGCGTTGTGCCCGCCATGCTGGCCGAGCGGCTCGACCTGCCGCAGCTCACGTTGGCCTCCCAGCTGAGCATCGAGGGGGGGACGGCGAGCATCCGGCGCGACGGTGACCTCGCCAGCCAGACGGTCACCGCGGCGCTGCCGGCCCTGGTGAGCGTCACCGACCAGATCAACGAACCGCGCTATCCCTCGTTCAAAGGCATCATGGGCGCGAAGAAGAAGCCCGTGCAGACCTGGGGGATCGCCGACCTGGGACTGCGCGCGGACCAGGTGGGACTCGCGGCGTCCGCGACCGTCGTCGAGTCGATCACACCCCGGCCGCCGCGGCAGGCCGGCCAGGTCGTCAAGGACGATGGTGATGGTGGGCGCCAGCTCGCCGACTTCCTGCGCTCGCGAAAGTTCGTCTGAGCATGGCGAGCGCATGCGGGCGTTGACCTTCGGGGTCGCGTGCCAGCCAGCCGGGCTGGCCGCCACAAGTTGCAGGGAGCGCGAGTGAGCGAAGTTCTTGTCCTGGTCGACCACGTGGACGGTGCCGTGCGAAAGGCGACGACCGAGCTGCTCACGATTGCCGCGCGGGTGGGTGAGCCCTCAGCGGTGTACATCGGCACCGGGTTCCAGGACGCCGCGGCGACACTGGCGCGGTTCGGCGCCGTGAAGGCCTACCGGATCGAGTCACCCGACCTCACCGCTCATCTGGTGGCCCCCAGCGCCGAAGCGCTGGCCCAGCTGGTCGAGCGAACCCAGCCGGCCGCCGTCCTGCTTGCCAGCACCGCCGACGGCAAGGAGATCGCGGCCCGGTTGGCGCTGAAGATCGACTCTGGGTTGATCACCGACGCCGTCGACGTCGACGCCGATCTGGTCACCACCCAGTCGGTGTTCGCCGGCGCGTACTCGGTGCGCGCCCGGGTGAGCCGCGGCACGCCGATCATCACCGTCAAGGCCAACTCCGTCACCGCCCAAGAGCGCCCTGGGGAGTGCGTCGACGAACAGTTCACCGCGGTGATCTCGCCCGGTGCGATGTCGGCGAGGATCACCGGGACCAGGCCGCGGCAAAAGAGCGGGCGTCCCGACCTGAGCGAGGCGGCCATCGTCGTGGCCGGCGGGCGTGGGACGAACGGCGACTTCGGCCCGGTCGAGGCGTTCGCCGACACCCTTGGCGCGGCGGTCGGCGCCTCACGCGCCGCGGTCGACGCCGGCTGGTACCCGCACGCCAACCAGGTCGGACAGACCGGCAAGAGCGTCTCACCGCAGCTGTACGTCGCGGTCGGGATCTCCGGGGCCATCCAGCACCGGGCCGGTATGCAGACGTCCAAGACGATCGTCGCGGTGAACAAGGACGCGGACGCGCCGATCTTCGAGCTGGCCGACTTCGGCGTCGTCGGTGATCTGTTCACCGTGCTGCCGCAGGCAACCACGCTGATCGAGCAGGCCAGGGGCTGAGCGCCCGCCGATCCTCGCCCTGCGGGTGCTCGCCCGGTTCCGCCGTCCGGCGCCCCCTGGTGCGGCACAGAGGCCAACTAGACTGCCTCTCGTGACGGTGTTTGGGGACCAGGTAGGGCGCCCGGACGCTGCGGCGTCTGCCCCCGCTGTCCAGGGGGCGCCCTCGGGCCGTGCGGTCTATCTGGACCACGCGGCCAACACGCCGATGGTGCCGGCGGCGATCGAGGCTATGCTGGCCGAGCTGGCGGTGGTCGGCAACGCCTCCTCGCTGCACGGCGCCGGACGCCGGGCCCGCCGGGTGGTCGAGGAGTCGCGTGAGCAGCTGGCGGCGGCCGTCGGAGCCAGCCCGGGCGAGGTCGTGTTCACCAGCGGGGGCACCGAGTCGGACAACCTCGCGGTCAAGGGCACCTTCGCCGCCCGCCGAGCGCGGGACCCACGTCGGCGGCGCATCCTGGTGAGCGCGATCGAACACCATGCGGTGCTGGACAGCGCGCAGTGGCTCGCCGAGCACAGCGACGCCGAGGTCGTCTGGCTGCCCGTCGACCGGTGGGGGCGGCTCGACCCGGACGCGCTGCGCGAGCAGATTGCGGTGGATCCGGCTTCCGTGGCCCTGGTGAGCGTGATGTGGGCCAACAACGAGGTCGGCACGATCCAGCCGATCGCCGAGGTCGTGCAGCTGGCCCACGAGCACGCGATCCCGGTGCACACCGACGCGGTGCAGGCGGTGGGACAGGTGCCGGTGGACTTCGCCGGCACCGGCGTCGACCTGCTCACCTTCACCGGGCACAAGCTCGGCGGCCCGCTGGGCGTTGGCGTGCTCCTGGCGGTCCGCGGGGCGGCGCTGACACCGCTGCTGCACGGCGGTGGCCAAGAGCGCCAGGTGCGCAGCGGCACGCTCGACGTCCCATCCGTGCGTGCCCTCGCCGTGGCCACCGAGCTCGCGGTGCGGCAGATACCGCAGACGTCCGTGCGGCTGCGCGCCTTGCGCGACCAGCTCATGCACGGTGTGCTGGCCGGTGTGCCCGACGTCATGGTGCACGGTGACCTCAGCCCGCAGGGCCGGCTGGCGGGCAACCTGAGCCTGGGCCTGTCGGGCTGCGACGGCGACTCGCTGCTGTACCTGCTGGACGCCAAGGGCGTCCAGTGCTCGACGGGCTCGGCGTGCCAGGCCGGAGTCCCGCAGCCAAGTCACGTCCTGCTCGCCATGGGGGTGCCCGAGTCGGTGCTCAGCGGCTCGTTGCGGCTGTCGCTGGGCCACACCACCACCCAAGGTGACATCGACGCCGCCCTTGCCGTGCTGCCGGACGCCGTGGCCCGGGCCCGCGGGGCCAGCCTGAGCGCTCGGGCCGGCTGACGGTGACCGTCACCAGAAGGTCCGCATGAGAGTGCTGGCCGCGATGAGCGGTGGGGTCGACTCGGCCGTGGCCGCGGCCCGCGCCGTCGAGGCGGGGCACGAGGTGGTCGGGGTGCACCTTGCGCTCTCGCGTACCCGAGCGGCGGTGCGCACCGGCGCCCGCGGGTGCTGCACCGTCGATGACGCTCATGATGCCCGGCGGGCGGCCGACGTTCTCGGCGTCCCGTTCTACGTCTGGGACCTGTCCGAGCGGTTCGCCGCCGACGTCGTCGACGACTTCGTGGCGCAGTACGCCGCCGGCCGCACACCCAACCCGTGCCTACGCTGCAACGAAAAGATCAAGTTCAGCGCGCTGCTCGACAAGGGGGTCGCGCTCGGGTTCGATGCGCTGTGCACCGGCCACTATGCCCGCATCGAACGGACCTCGCGCGGCGCCGAGCTGCACCGCGCCGCCGACCCGGCCAAGGACCAGTCGTACGTCCTCGGCGTTTTGACAGGTGAGCAGCTGGGGCGCGCGATGTTCCCGCTTGGGGACAGCCTGAAGTCCGACGTCCGGGCGCAGGCGGTGCGCCGTGGCCTCGCGGTGGCTGACAAGCCGGACAGCCACGACATCTGCTTCATCCCCGATGGGGACACTCAAGGGTGGCTGCGTGAGCGTCTGGGCACGCGCGCCGGCGCAATCCGCGACGAGACCGGCGAGCTGGTGGGCAGCCACCAGGGCACCTACGGATACACCGTGGGCCAGCGCAAGGGACTGCGGATCGGCCGGCCGGCCGCCGACGGACGTCCGCGGTACGTCCTGGACGTGCAACCGGCGAGCGGCACGGTTGTCGTGGGCCCGGTCGAGCGTCTGGACGTCCGGCGGGTATGGGGCACCTCAGCGCGCTGGTGCGCGCAGGCGCCCTCTGGGCCGGTTCGGGTGCACGTCCAGGTGCGGGCGCACGGCACGGCGGTGCCTGCCTTGGCCCAGGTCAGGGGTACGGGTCACGAGGTCGAGGTCGAGCTCGACGAGCAGCCGCTGCGCGGGGTCGCACCGGGCCAAGCGCTGGTGTTGTACGACGGCACCCGGGTGCTCGGCTCGGCCACCGTGTCCCGTTCCGCCTGAGGCGGGTCAGGCGCGGACCTGCGTCGTCAGGTGCATGTCGACGGCGCGTTGCAAGCGCCTGGTCGACCGTGCTGGTGCTGGTTCCTGGCGGCAGGGGTTCACTGAGGCTGGCGCCGTCTCGCGCCGGGCTGACCTGGCCGAAGTGGTGAGCGCGCAGAACCGGTGCGAGCAGCCGGCGTACGGCGAGACGACACGAGCGCCGTACGCTCAGTGACCGTGGAGTCAGTGGCTGTTGAGCATGTGGCTGTGGCGCAGGACACGCAGGCTATCGCGACCGGTATCGGCTCCTGGCCCGGCACCGACGTCGCCGAGGCGCTGCGCGTGGTGGTCGGTGAGCTGGCGGACTTGCCCTACCTGCCCGAGCTGCCCGCCCGCGGCCCTGGAGCGGACCTGGTGGGCCGGGCAGCGGCGCGGCTGGTGGACCTCCCGGTCGACCTGCAGCCGTCGGGTTGGCGCCTGGTGGGCCGACCGGGGCGTGACCAGGCCCGCGCCGCTGCGTTCTGGCGTGAGGACCTCGACCGGATGGCGCACGCCTTCGAGGGTCGGACCGGCCCGCTGAAGATCCAGCTGGCCGGGCCGTACACGCTCGGGGCTTGCCTGTGGCTACCTCGCGGCGACCGCGCGCTGAGCGATCCGGGCGCCCGGCGTGACCTGGTGGACTCGACGGCCGTGGCCCTCGCAGAGCTGGTAGCCGAGGTCCGCCGGCTCGTGCCCGGCGCGTCGCCGGTCGTGCAGCTGGACGAGCCAGCGCTGCCCGCGGTGCTCGGTGGCCGGCTGCGATCGGCGTCCGGCTTCGGCGTGCTGCGCGCGGTGCCACCGGCTGAGGTGCGCGATGGCCTGAGCGCGGTCTTGGCCGCCGCCCGCGCGGCAGGCGCCAGCACGTGCGTGCATTGTTGCGCGGACGACGTCCCCGTGGGGCTGTTGCAGCAGGCGGGCGCGGGTGCCATCTCGCTTGACACCTCAGTTCTGCGACCTGGCGACTGGGACTCGCTGGCCGAGGCGATCGAACAAGGCGTCCGGCTGTGGGCGGGAATCCTGCCCACTCGCGGCGAGTTGCCGGGTGCTTCAGCGGCCGCGACCAGCCTGGCCCGGACCTGGCGGGAGGTCGGACTGTCGCCCGAGCGGCTGCGTGAGGTGGTCATCACACCCAGTTGTGGCCTGGTCGGTCATGGTCCGGACGAGGCTCGGGCCACGCTGACGCGGGCAGTGGAGGTCGCGAGGGTGCTCACCGAGCTGTCAGGGGAGTAGCTGCACCACCAACGCGATCCTCTGCCCGTGCGTGAGCCAGACCCTGTCGGGTGTTTTCCCTGATCGTGTCCACACGCAACTGCGCGAACACCGCCACGTTGCCGAACAACGCACGCCCCATCGGCGTCGTGGTGTCAATGTCCGGCTCGGTCAAGCTCTTGATGGGATGTGCCAGTGCCGCTATCCAGTGGCCTCGGCCGGCGCGTCCTGGTCGTTTTTGGCCAGGGCTCGCGCGACCGACGACTTGCCGACACCCAGCACCCGCGCGATGTGCACGATGCTGTCCCCGTTCTCGCGCATCTGCACTGCCGCCGCAGTGCGCTCGGGTGTCATCACCGACGGCCGGCCGCCGACGCGGCCCTGGGTGCGAGCATGCGCGAGGCCGAGACGTGTGTTCTCGCGGATCGTGGCGACGCGAAGCTGCGCGAGCACCGCCAGGATGCCGACGATCGCCTCCCCCATCGGCGTCGAGGTGTCGACGTCGAGGAACGGCTCGGTGAGGCTGCGCAGGCGCACACCGCGCCGGCCAAGATCACGGATCAGCTCGATGGCCATCTGCTCGGTACCGGCGATGCGGTCGAGCGCCCGGATCACGAGCGTGTCGCCGGGACGCAGGTAGTCCATGCAGGCACGCCACTGCGGCCGGTCGGTGATCCGGCTCGACTCTCCGTCGTCGACGAACACCCGCACCGCTCCGGCTGCACGCAGCTCGGCCTCCTGCGCCGCCGGGTTCTGCTCCCGGGTGCTCACCCGGGCGTAGCCGATGACATTGCTTACTGGTCCACCCCCCGTCCGCCGGTCCCGTGGCCGGGCAGGTACGTGCTGCGAGCCTGCGGTGCGCTCGATGGCCCGTCAGGGCGGTGTTGCACGGCGCGCGTCGCGCTCGTGGGGAACGACAGTTGCGCACGCTCAGCAACACGCCAGGCGTCGTCTCGCTGCCCGGCCGGCGTGGACTTGGTGACGATCTGGTCGAACATCTCCCGCAGCGGACCGAAGTCGCGGCGCTCGGACGCGGCCCGGCACGCCGCGTCGTTCCTCGACCCGTGCACCCTGCGCCAGTCGAGCTGCCAGCCGGCATCGCTGGCGACGCGGTTCCAGAACACCCGTTGTGTCCGCCCGTTGCCTTCCCGGAACGGGTGCACGTAGTTGAACTGGTCGTAGTGGTACGCCAGGCGGTCGACGAACCGGTCCCGGTCCATGCCGCGCAGGGCGTTGTCGCCGCGCAGCTCCTCGGCCGCGTAACCGGCGGCGCGGCCGATCATCGACACGGGCAAGAAGAACTCAGCTCCCTCAACGTTCTTCCGGACATCGACGGTGCGCAACTGCCCGGCCCACTCGTAGACGTCCTGGAACAGATGCCGGTGGATCGCCCGGAACTCATCGAGGTCGCCCGTCGGCTTAGGCGGCCGATCCACAAGCTGGATGAGCCGGGCAAACGAAAGGTCGCCCTCTGCCTCGTCGAGAGCGACCTTCGTGCGTGCGCCGACCTTGTTCCGCAGCAGACCCGTCTGCGGGTCGAGGTACGGATCGACGAACTCAGTCGAGGCCATAGCGGGAGCGGGCGCGAGCCACCAGCTCGTCGGAGTCGATCCGCCCGGCGATGTACTCCTGGGCGTCCTCCCGGCCGGCCGGCGTGACGTCCAAGCCCTCCATCTCGCCGCTGTGGACCGCCTCGGCCACCCGCCGGGCGCGCTCAGCCTGCATGGTCATGGTGTCGGTCGAAGTAGCCACGTCTCGCCCTATCGCTCGGTCTGGGACCCATTCTATCGCGTTTCCCGGAAACGGTCTAGCGGCCGACGAGACTCACGAAAACTGCCCGCGAAACGCTCCCCGTGCCTCACGTAGGAGTGCCCGCGTAACGGTGACGCTCGGGTGGTGTGAGGAGCGAACTGTCGATGCGGTCCAAGGCGGAGGTCACGAGC
>DAIETC010000073.1 GCA_027345905.1 Kineosporiaceae bacterium
CTTTTATTACCGCCGGATGAGCGCGAAAGCGTACAGGAGCAGGCATTCAGGACGCTCGTCCGCAATCCCCAGATCGAGCGCAACACCTATACCAATCACTGGATCGCCCGCGACGGATCCAGGCGACGGATCGAGTGGTCGAACACGCTGTTGCTCGACGAGCGAGGCGAGACGGAGTTCATGGTCTCCGTGGGCGTTGACATAACCGAGCAAAGCATCGCCAACGCCGCACTGGAGGAGAGCGAAAAACGTCTCAACGAGGCGCAGCGCATCGCTCAGGTAGGCAGCTGGGAACTCGACCTGGCGACCGATACGCTGACCTGGTCGGATGAGACTTATCGTCTGTTCGAGATCGACAAGGGATCTTCCGTCGCACCGAACGAAGCGTTTCGGAATGGCACCCACCCCGAGGACCGCGAGCGCGTCCAGCAGGCTTACATCGATTCGGTGGCATCGCATACCCCCTACGCGCTCGCCGCGAGCTGGCCGCCGCCCGCTCGCTGTGCCGGCTGCTGCGCACCACCGGGCTGTCCTCGCCGCTGCTGCTCGTCGTGACCGAGGGCGGCCTGGCTGGGGTTACCGCCGAATGGGGCGTCGACGACGTGCTGCTCGTCACGGCCGGACCAGCCGAGGTCGAGGCCCGCATCCGGCTCTCGATCGGCCGCAGCCAGGCCGGTGAGGAGGGCGGTGACGCGCTGGCCCCCGAGATCTGCGCCGGCGACGTCGTGATCGACGAGACCACCTACTCGGCCAAGGTGCGCGGGCGTTCCCTGGACCTGACCTACAAGGAGTTCGAGCTGCTCAAGTACCTCGCCCAGCACCCCGGGCGGGTCTTCACCCGCGCCCAGCTGCTGCAAGAGGTCTGGGGATACGACTATTACGGGGGCACCCGCACCGTGGACGTGCACGTTCGGCGCCTGCGGGCCAAGCTCGGCCCGGAGTTCGAGCAGCAGATCGGCACCGTCCGCAACGTCGGCTACCGCTTCGTGGCACCCCCGCGGGGCCGCGACGACGCCCGCGCGCCCGCCCAGGTCGACGCCTGACCCCCGCTCCCCTCCCTTTCCTACCGCAGACCCGCTTTTGCTGCCCGAAATGTCGGGTGGCAGACGGGTTGGGAGTAGGAAAGGGGGCTGGGGCCAGGGGGAATCGGGGGTGAACGGCCGAAGGGGCCAGCACCATAGGCTGGCCCGATGCTCGACAACCTGGACGTGCGGGTCGAGACCACCGACCGGCTCGAAGCCAGCGACCTGGACGCCGTCACCGCGCTGGTCGAGGCCGTGACCGAAGCCGATGGCCTGCACCCGCTCAGCGAGCACGTCATGCTGCACCTACGGCTGGGCGGCGAAGGGCCAGCACGCCACCTTCTGGTGTTCGCCGCCGAGCCCCAGGAGCAGGCGCCCAAGAGCAAGCACCCCGACCACGCAGCGGGCGGGCCCACCGAACGGCTGGCGGCGTACGCCCACCTGGACCCCACCGACGAGGTCGAGGGGCCGAGCGCCGAGATCCTGGTGCACCCCGATCTGCGTCGGCACGGGATCGGTCGGCTGCTGGTGCGCAGTCTGGAGCGGGCCTCGCCGGACGGGCGGCTGCGGCTGTGGGCTCACGGGCAGCTCGCCGGGGCCCGCGCCCTGGCCGCCATGCTGGGCTACGAGAGCTCGCGCGAGCTGTGGCAGATGCGCCGTTCGCTGTACGCGCCGCTGCCCCCCATCGAGCTGCCCGCGGGGTTCAGGCTGCGCGCGTTCGAACCGGGCCGCGACGACCGCGCCTGGCTCGACGTCAATGCCGCCGCGTTCGCCGACCACCCCGAGCAGGGCACCTGGACCCTGGATGACCTGCACCGGCGGATCGGCGAGCCGTGGTTCGACGCCGCGGGCTTCTTGGTGCTGCAGGCCCCCAACGGCGACATCGCGGGTTTCCACTGGACCAAGGTGCACGGCGGCCACAAGCACGCCGGGCACGCCCACGACCCGATCGGAGAGGTGTACGTCGTGGGGGTGGCGCCCGCGCACCAGGGACGCCGGCTCGGCCGCGCCCTGACACTTGCCGGGCTGCGACATCTGCGCCAGCGCGGACTGGCCCAGGCCATGCTGTACGTCGACGCCGACAACCCGGCGGCAATCCGCACCTACACCTCACTCGGGTTCACCCGCTGGGACGTCGACGCCATGTTCACTCGGCCCGCCGTCTCGCCCGGCCGCGCTACCCGTGACGCCCTCGACGGTGACACCATCCAGGGATGAGCAGCGCGCCCCAGCGACGTCCGCCCGACGAGCAGCCGGCCAAGGCGCCCTCCCTGCGCGCCCTCACCAGCACCCCTCGACGTGGCCCGGACGGAAGGTTCCTTCCCGCCCAGGACGGCGCGAGCCAGGTGCCGCTGCCCCCCGACGACCGGTTCCTGGACCGTGAGATCAGCTGGCTGCAGTTCAACGAGCGCGTGCTCGAGCTCGCCGAGGACCCGTCGGTGCCTCTGCTCGAGCGCTCCAGGTTCCTTGCCATCTTCGCCAGCAACCTGGACGAGTTCTTCATGGTGCGCGTCGCCGGCCTCAAGCGGCGGATCGCGGCGGGGCTCGCCGTCCGCTCGGCGTCCGGGCTGGAACCCCGCGAGGTCCTCGAACAGGTGTCGACAACGGCGCACCGGCTGATGGAGCGGCACGCGCGCGTGTTCCACACGCAGGTGCGCCCCAAGCTGGCCGAGCAGGGCATCACGCTGGTGCGCTGGGACGAGCTGGCGCCGTCCGAACAAGAACGACTGCAGGACATGTTCCGCCACCAGGTGTTCCCGGTGCTCACCCCGCTGGCGGTCGACCCGGCCCACCCCTTCCCCTACATCTCGGGGCTCTCGCTCAACCTGGCGGTCGTCGTCCGCAACACCAAGACGGACAAGGAGCACTTCGCCAGGGTCAAGGTGCCCCCGCTGCTGCCCCGGTTCTTCGCCGTCGCCGAGCCCAGCCTCGGGGTGGTCGAGCCGGCGGGCGCCGACCCCTACCAGACCCGTTTCGTGCCGCTCGAAGACATCATCGGCGCGCACCTGGACCAGCTCTTCCCGGGCATGCAGGTGCTGCAGTCGCACACGTTCCGGGTCACCCGCAACGAGGACCTGGAGGTCGAGGAGGACGACGTCGAGAACCTGCTGCAGGCGCTGGAGAAGGAGCTGATGCGCCGCAGGTTCGGCCCGCCGGTGCGTCTGGAGGTCGCCGAGGACATCGACGACCACGTGCTCGATCTGCTGGTGCGCGAGCTCGGCGTCAGCGCCTCGGAGGTCTACCAGCTGCCCGCCCCCCTGGACCTGCGCGGCCTGGACCTGGTCGCCGACCTGGCGCGCAGCGAGCTGCGGTTCCCGGCGTTCGTCGCGACCACCCACAGCGACCTCACCGAGGGGGTCGAGACGAGCAAGCCCGGCGACATCCTGGCCGCGATCCGCAACCGCGACGTGCTGCTGCACCACCCGTACGACGCGTTCTCCACCAGCGTGCAGGCGTTCTTGGAGCAGGCCGCGGCCGACCCCCGCGTGCTGGCCATCAAGCAGACGCTCT
>DAIETC010000110.1 GCA_027345905.1 Kineosporiaceae bacterium
GCGCGCCCAACCGGGCGAGGTCGTGCTGGCCGCCGTCCAGGGCGGTCAGCACCCACAGGCCCTGCTCCCCCACCGCGACGGTGTGCTCGAAGTGCGCCGCACGCGAACCGTCGGCGCTCACGACGGTCCACTCGTCGTCCAGGACCCGGGTGGCGGCGCCCCCCCGAGTCAGCATCGGCTCGATCGCCACCACCAGGCCCGCCCGCACGCGCACGCCCTTGTCGCGAACCCGGTAGTTGGGCACCTGCGGGTCCTGGTGCATGGCCGTCCCGATGCCGTGCCCCACGTACTCCTCGACGATCCCGTAGCCCCGCCCGCCGACGGTGTCAGCCTCGTCGCCACGCGACTCCACCAGGGACTCGACGGCGGCGCCCACCTCGTGCAGGCGACCCCCGACCCTCAGCGCGGCGATCCCCCGCCACATCGCCTCCTGCGTGGTGGCGACCAGGTGCTCGTCGGCGGGGTCGGGCGAGCCGACGATCACCGAGATCGCCGCGTCGCCGTGCCATCCCGCCACGATCGCGCCACAGTCCACCGAGACCAGATCACCCTCGCCCAGCACGCGCGCGCCCGGTATCCCGTGGACGATCTCGTCGTTCACCGAGACGCACAAGGTCGCCGGGAAGCCGTGGTAGCCCAGGAAGGAGGGGGTGGCGCCAGCGTCCCGGATGTGCTCCTCGGCGACGGCGTCCAGGTCCTGGGTGCTCAGCCCGGGCCGAATGGTGCGCCGCACCAGCTCCAGCGTCTGCCCCACCACGAGCCCGGCGCGGCGCATGGCCCGCACCTGGTCGGGTGTCTTGTACTCGATCCGGTCCCGCCCGAGCACGCCAGCACCGCTCAGGGCCGCGGGCCGGCGAAGTGGGCGTCCAGGGCGCTGACCAGCCGCGCGGTCACCTCGTCCACACCGCCCACTCCCTCGACCCGCACGAGCAGGCCGCGCGAGCCGTACACGTCGGTCAAGGGGGCGGTCTGCTCCTCGTACACCTTCTGCCGCCGGCGGATCACGTCCTCGTTGTCGTCGCTGCGCCCGTCGGTGTGCGCCCGGCGCACGAGCCGGGCCACGAGCTCGTCGGGGTCCACGGTCAGCTCGGCCACGACGTCCACCGCCTGGCCCCACTGCGCCAAGATCGTGTCCAGCTCGTCGACCTGGGCCCGGGTGCGCGGGAACCCGTCGAGCAGGAACCCACCCTCGGCGTCGGGCTGGGCGAGGCGCTCACGCACCATCGTGTTGGTGATCTCGTCGGGCACGTAGCCACCGGCGTCGACGATCTCCTGGACCTGCGCGCCCAGCTCGGTGCCCGCGGCGATGTTCGACCGGAAGATGTCACCGGTGGAGATAGCGGGCACCCCGTAGTGCTGGGCCAGCCGGGCGGCCTGGGTGCCCTTGCCGGCGCCGGGCGGGCCGAGGATGACCAGCCGCATCAGCGCAGGAACCCTTCGTAGTGCCGCTGCTGCAGCTGGGACTCGATCTGCTTGACCGTCTCCAGCCCCACACCGACGATGATCAGGATCGAGGTGCCCCCGAACGGGAAGTTCTGGTTGGCGTTGACCAGGGCGAGCGCGATCAGCGGGATCAGCGAGAGCAGGCCGAGGTACAGCGCCCCGGGCAAGGTGATGCGGGTGAGGATGTAGTCGAGGTACTCCGCGGTCGGGCGCCCGGCCCGGATGCCGGGGATGAAGCCGCCGTACTTCTTCATGTTGTCGGCGACCTCGTCGGGGTTGAACGTGATCGC
>DAIETC010000124.1 GCA_027345905.1 Kineosporiaceae bacterium
TTGGTGCCGACGAACAGGATCGTCCCGCCGTGCGCCACCGTCTGCTTGACGAAGTCGTAGGCGTTGTCGATGTACGTCAGCGACTGCTGCAGGTCGATGATGTAGATGCCGTTGCGCTCGGTGAAGATGAAGCGCTTCATCTTGGGGTTCCAGCGTCGGGTCTGGTGCCCGAAATGCACGCCGCTCTCGAGGAGCTGGCGCATTGTGACGACGGCCATGCCGACGTCCTCCTTCACTCGGTTCGTCCACGGCGACCGGGCGGTCACCGCGCCTGGCGCCCGCGACGCACCTAACCGGGCAAGGCCCGGACCGGTGGCGCGCCTCGGCGATGGTGCCGATCTGCGGGCGCGCGAATTCGACCGGTCGAGACCGGTCGTACTGCACATGCTACGCCACCGGCCGTCCCCGCTCGACTGCCTCGTGATCATGCAATGCGGGGCGCTCCGGCCACGCCTTGCGCGGCGGGGCGGGTGGCTGTGTGCCGCGGGCCCGCCTCACACAGCAACCCGCGGCGCGGGTTACGTAACCACGTCGGGACGAGCGGGGGCCGGTCGTAGAGTCGGGGCGTGGACGTCGAACCTCGGGCACCCTTCCTGGTCGAGCGCATGCGCGGGTTCGACACGACGATCTTCGCGCAGATGTCAGCGCTTGCGCAGAGCACCGGGGCGATCAACCTGGGCCAGGGCTTCCCCGACACCGACGGACCAGCCGCCGTGCTCGACGCCGCAGTCGAGGCCATCCGTACCGGGCACAACCAGTACCCACCCGGCCCGGGTGTGCCGGTGCTGCGGACGGCGATCGCCGAGCACCAGCGCCGGTTCTACGACCTGCCGGTCGACCCCGACACCGAGGTGCTCGTGACCGCCGGCGCCACAGAGGCGATCGCTTCCGCGCTGCTCGCGCTGTGCGAGCCGGGCGACGAGGTCGTGATGTTCGAGCCGTACTACGACTCCTACGCCGCCGCGGCCGCCCTCGCCGGTGCGGTGCGACGCACCGTCGTCCTGCGCGCGCCGGACTTCGCGCTCGACGAGACCACTCTGCGCGCGGCGTTCAGCCGCCGCACCCGCGTAGTGCTCCTCAACACCCCGCACAACCCGACCGGCAAGGTTTTCACCCCGCAGGAGTTGTCCCTGGTCGCCGGGCTGGCCCGCGAGCACGGCGCGGTCGTGGTCAGCGACGAGGTCTACGAGCACCTGCTGTTCTCGGACGGGCCAACGCGGGGCCGGCACACGCCGATCGCCACCCTGCCGGGTATGGGCGAGCGCACCCTGACCATCTCCTCAGCGGGCAAGACCTTCTCGGTGACGGGATGGAAGGTGGGCTGGGTGCACGGTCCGCGCGAGCTCGTGGCCGCCGTCCGCGCCGTCAAACAGTTCGTGACCTTCGTGGCCTCCGGCCCGTTTCAGCCCGCTGTCGCCGTGGGTCTTGGGCTCGGGACGCAGGTGTATGCCGACCTGGCCGCCGCGTTGCAGCGCAAGCGCGACCTACTGTGCGAAGGGCTACGTGCGGCTGGCCTGAGGCCCCTGGTGCCGGCCGGTACGTACTTCGTGATCGCCGACGGCGCCGACCTCGGGTACGCCGACGGGCTGGCCCTGTGCCACGACCTGCCCCGGCTGGCGGGCGTGGTGGCCGTGCCGGTGCGGGTGTTCCACGACGACCCGGACGCCGGACGCTCGCTCGTGCGCTTCGCGTTCTGCAAGCGCGACGACGTGCTGCACGAGGCGGCCCAGCGGCTGGCCCGCCTGCACTGAGACGGCGACTGACGGGTGCGCCGCTGCACCGGGGCTGCACGTTCCGCGCGGCGCGTCGCCACGGGACGCGTCGCCACGGGACGCGTCCTCGCGCCACAGGGGAACCTCTATCAGGGGGCGAGCAATGCGCCCCAGGGTGGGGCGCATTGCTGCCCAAACCTGCGGCCACTGGGTGCCCCCGCGGCCTGCTCAAGGCCGCAGGGTGCCCCAGTGGCCGCAGGGAAGTTGCGGGGAGGGAAGGGACGCGACGGGACGCGACGTGGCGCGGCGGTGCCGGGCGGGGACCGGGGTGTGCGCCCGGATTCACAGGGTCGCGGCGTCGTCCCACTGTGCACAGTGACGGCTGGCGCCCTGGCGGTATCGCGGTCGGCGCCGGAGGCTGGTCCGCATGTTCCGAGCGATGCTCCTGGCCGCGCTGACCGCCTTCAGCTCGCCCGTTGGCGTGGCGCCTCCCGGCGTCCCAGCCCAAGCGAGGTGGGCGAGCGAGACGCCGACCGCGTCAACGTCCAGGCCCAGCGGCGCAGC
>DAIETC010000125.1 GCA_027345905.1 Kineosporiaceae bacterium
TGCGCCCCCCGCGGGGCGTCGTCATGCGCCCCCCGCGGGGCGTCGTCATGCGCCCCCCGCGGGGCGTCGTCATGCGCCCCCCGCGGGGCGTCGTCATGCGGGGGGTCCGGGTCTACATGCCCGCCCATTGGCCGCGGGCGAGCAGCACCTCGCGCAGCAGATCGGGGCGGTCGGTGATCACGCCGTCGACCCCGACGTCGAGCAGGCGGTGCATGAGTGTCGGGTCGTTCACGGTCCACACGAGCACCCGGACGCCCAGCTCGGCCCCCATCTGGACCAGACGCTCGGCCACCAGCGGCACCCGTCCCATCGAGACGGGCACGTGCACCCACTCACCGGTGGCCACCGCTGCCGGCGGGCGTACCCCGGCCTTGGCGCACGCGACGAGCGTCGTGAGGGAACGCCAGCCCAGCGCCGTACGCAGGCCCGGCCCGCACGCGTCGCGAAGGTGTGACAGCCACCCGTCCCAGGCGCCCGCGACGCACACGCGCTGCGTCGCGCCGGTGCTGCGCAACACCTCGACGAGCGGTTGGATGACGGCGGCCGACTTCACGTCGACGGCGAAGCGCTGGTGCGGGAACGCTTCGAGGGCCTGGGCAAGCGACATGACCGGGCCGCCGCCTTGCACCCGCGTGCTCCCAAGGGCCTTGGCGCTGAGCCGGTCGACCCGCCCGCGCAGGTCCGTGACGCGGTCGACCCGCTCATCGTGGAACGCCATCACCACGCCGTCCGCACTAAGCCGTACGTCGGTCTCCAGATACCGCACGCCGAGAGCGACCGAGCGCGTGAACGCCTCGTGGGTGTTCTCCGCAGCAAGTCCGGCGCCCCCGCGATGCGCTACCGCGTACGGGCCGGCGTCGCTGCCGTAGCCGCCGTCCGCCGCTCGAAAGCCGCAGGTACGGCGCGTGGGCCCTACAGCCGGGATCGGGGTCACGAGTCCACTGTGAGCCACGCACGAGCTCGGGCAGGGCACGACGGGGCGCCCGACCGCACAGTTCACGCGGGGTTCACCAAATGACGACATGCCGGATTGACTCTCGCAATACCCAGCGTTGGTGCGGCAGTATGTGCCCCGTTACCCGGCACTGTCGCAGCGTAGCGGTGGTGTCACCGCCCATCCGCGCGTCAAGGAGACCTCGTGAGCGCCACCCCGCTGCCCACCCCAGACCCGGCACGCCCGGGCGACACGGGGTACATGGCGATCCAGGACACCCCCGAGTTCGTTCATCTTCGGGCCAGGTTCCGCCGGTTCGTGTTCCCGATGACCGGGCTGTTCCTCACCTGGTACTTCCTCTACGTGCTGCTGTCGACGTACGCCCCGGACTTCATGGCCCGCAAGGTCGCCGGCAACATCACTACCGGCCTGGTGATGGGGCTGCTGCAGTTCGTCTCGACCTTCGCCATCACGATGATCTACGCCCGCTGGGCCGACCGCAGCTTCGACACCGCCGCCGCCGACCTCGGCGAGCGTGTACTGGCACACCCCGGCCACACCACCCGTGAGGACCACCGATGAGCAGCACCGCCCTGGTCGCCGCGGCGACGACCGTCGGAAGCCCAGCCGTCAACATCGCGATCTTCTCCGTATTCGTTGCGGTCACGCTCGCCATCGTGTTCTGGGCCTCGCGCAGCAACCGCACAGCCGCGGACTACTACGCGGGCGGGCGTTCGTTCACCGGGCCCCAGAACGGCATCGCCATCTCAGGGGACTACCTGTCAGCGGCAAGCTTCCTCGGGATCGCCGGAGCGATCGCCCTGAACGGGTACGACGGATTCCTGTACTCGATCGGCTTCCTGGTCGCCTGGCTCGTGGCGCTGCTGCTAGTCGCCGAACTGCTGCGCAACACCGGTCGCTTCACGATGGCCGACGTCCTTTCCTTCCGGCTGCGCGAGCGCCCGGTGCGTACCGCCGCTGCCATCACCACGCTGACCGTGAGCTTCTTCTACCTGCTCGCCCAGATGGCCGGCGCCGGTGGCCTGGTGGCACTGCTGCTGGGCGTGAGCCACAAGAACGGTCAGAGCCTGGTGATCGCGGTCGTCGGCGTCCTCATGGTGCTCTACGTCCTGATCGGCGGCATGAAGGGGACCACCTGGGTGCAGATCGTCAAGGCCGTCCTGCTCGTCATCGGCGCCGGGGTGATGACCCTGTTGGTGCTCAGCAAGTACGGGTTCAACCTGTCGGACCTGCTGGGCGCCGCCGCGCAGAACAGCCCCAAGGGCGAGAAGCTGCTCGGGCCGGG
>DAIETC010000148.1 GCA_027345905.1 Kineosporiaceae bacterium
ATCGTGGTTGACACAACTGTGGCTCTGTGTGACACAGTTGAGCATCGACCACAGGGTGTCAAGACCAGCACGCAAGCACGGGATCGGCGTGGCGCGCATCCTCTACGTCATTGCCCATACGGTGCCGACCGCGAACGGTGACGCGTTGATCTACATCGGTGTGGACGACCGGGGCGTCGAGCTGGAGGTCATCACCGTGCCCGACAACAAGAACCCCGCCGGACGCACCGTCATCCACGCGATGCCCAGGGCTTACAGGAGAGGCAGATGAGCGCGCATTCGCACGAGGGCGACAAGCCGGGCTTTGCTGGCTTCGTCGACTTCGACGAGGAACCCCTGGTGTACCAAGGTCAGGAGTACGACAACGTCGGCGCCGAACGGCTGGCCGAGCAGACCCTGGACCAGGCCGGGCTCGGCGGTCGTCCTTCACTGACTGGTCGACGCCAGCACTCCCCGCAGATCGGGCTGCGGGTCACCCCGCAGACGCGCGAGAAGCTGCGCGCACGGGCTGCCAAGGAGCACAAGACCGTCTCGGACGTCATCCGCGACGCCATCGACCACTACGTCAGACGGCGTTCCTGCAGCTCGATCCGGTTGCCGACCGGATCGTTGGTGTGGAACCGGCGCAGACCCGGCACCGCGTCGTCCCAGCGCACGGGCAGCCCGGCCTCCGCGACCCGGCTCGCCGCCAGGTCGACGTCGCTGACGCTGATCCCGGGGTGCGCCTTGCGGGCGGGCGCGAAGTCCGCCTCGACCCCGCAGTGGATCTCGCAGGTGCCCGAGCGGAACCACACCCCGCCGCGGGCGGCGAGCAGCGCCGGCTTGGTCAGTTCACGCATGCCGAGCACCCCGGCGTAGAACCCGCGCAGCAGGTCCTCGCTGCCGGCGGGGCAGGCGACCTGCACGTGATCCAGCCCGGTGACCAGGTCAGGCGCCAGGTCAGGCGCCAGGTCGGGCGGCACGTCAGTGCTCATGTCATCCTCCATCGCTCGTCCGGCGCGCCACGGCGAAGATCCGCCGGAACGCCAGCAGGGTTCCCCACGACCGGGCCGGGTACGCCGCGTGCAACCGCTCGCCGTACGCCGCGACGAACGCCCGGCTCATCGCCGGGTCGTCGGCGAGCGCGTCGAGCACCGGTCGCAGCCCGGTACCGCGCACCCACGCCAGCACCGCGTCCGGGCCGGGCAGCACGTGCAGGTACGTCGTCTCCCACACGTCGACGGTGCACCCCTGCTCGGCCAGCACCGTGGCGTACGACGAGGGCTCGGCGACGCTGTCGGCCCCGCGCAGCACCCCCGCCAACCGGGCGGCGAACGGATGCTGCGCAGCGACCTCGCGCATCAGCGCGTGGCTGGGCGCGTCGAAGTTGCCCGGCACCTGCATCGCCAGCCAACCCCCGGGGGCCAGGTGCCCGACCCAGCGGGCCAGCAGCGGCAGGTGGTCGGGCACCCACTGCAGCACCGCATTGGTCACCAGGACGTCGACCGGCTCGCTCGGGCGCCAGGTGGTCACGTCGCCGGCCGCGAAGCGCACTCGCGGGCCGGCGTGCTCGGCGGCCCGCTCGAGCATGGGCGCCGAGGAGTCGACGCCGAGGATGTCGGCGTCCGGCCAGCGGCGGGCCAGGGACGCCGTGAGCGCGCCAGTGCCGCACCCAAGGTCGACGACGGTGTGGGGCGCGGTGGCGGCGACCCGCGCCATCAGGTCGGTGAACGGCCGGGCACGCTCGTCGGCGTACTGGGCGTAGGCCGCGGGGTCCCAGCTCGGCATGACGCCCTCCCTCCCGAGCGGTGACCTGTCTTGATATCAAGAGTCTTTGTTTGACGTCAAGATACGGCGCCGTAACATGTGCCAGGTGAGGGCCAGAGCCGTCCAACCCGGCGGCCAGCGAAGCGCGCGGCCAGTGGAACCCCCCGATGAGGTCGCCCGGATCGTCGCTGCCTGGCGGCGCGAGCGCCCGGACCTGGACGTCGGTCCGCTCGAGGTGCTGTCCCGAGTGACCCGCCTGGCCCGCCACCTCGACCGAGCCCGGTCAGGGGCGTTCGCCGAGCACGGTGTCGAGGGCTGGGAGTTCGACGTGCTCGCGGCGCTCCGCCGGGCGGGGGCGCCGTACGAGCTGTCTCCCGGTCAGCTCGTCACCCAGACCCTGGTGACCAGCGGCACGATGACCAACCGGGTCGACCGCCTCGTCCAGCGCGGCCTGGTCGAGCGCCTGCCCGACCCGCGCGACCGCCGCGGGGTCAGCGTGCGGCTGACTGCGGCCGGGCGGGCCCGGGTCGACAGCACCTTCGCGACGCTGCTGGCCCGCGAGCACGCCCT
>DAIETC010000179.1 GCA_027345905.1 Kineosporiaceae bacterium
GAGCAGCCGCCAGACCCCGGCGGCAAGCACAAAGCCCCAGGTCAGAACGCCTGGGGCTGTTGTGCGCGAGGGGGGATTTGAACCCCCACGCCCTCTCGGACACTGGCACCTGAAGCCAGCGCGTCTGCCATTCCGCCACTCGCGCGCAGCCGCCGAACTCCTCGGGCAGAGGGCTCGAAGCCGTCGGCAAGGCTAGCACGTAGCAGGATGCGGACCGCTCGCCCGTTACCATCCCCTGATGGGACGTCGCGTGCTGCTCGTAGGGCCGGGCGGCCAGGACTGGGCCAACAACGCACCGCGCACACCGACGACCGGACGGGAGGTGCCCTGATGGGGGTCATGGACCGCTTCGAGCGGGGCATCGAACGAGCGGTCAACGGGGCGTTCGCCAAAGCCTTCCGTGCGGAGGTGCAGCCGGTCGAGATCGCGAGCGCGCTGCGCCGGGCGTGTGACGAGCGAGCCGCGGTGATCAGTCGCGGGCGCACGCTGGTGCCCAACGCGTTCGTCGTCGAGCTGGGGGCCGCCGATCACGAACGGCTCGGGGAGTATGCCGACGCCTTGGGTGATGAGCTGGTCGCCAACGTCCGCGAGCACGCCGACCACCAGCGCTACGCCTTCGTCGGGCCGGTGAGCGTGCAGTTCGAGCAGGTCGACGACCTGGACACCGGCGTCTTTCGGGTCCGCTCGGCGACCGTGAAGGGACGCCAAACCCACAGCCGCCCTGCGCCGGCACCGATCCCGCGCGACCCCGAGCTACCCGTGCCGGCCTACGAGTCCGCCGCGCAGACCTCGTTGATCGAGCAGTCGCCGCCGGCGCGGCGCACGTGGCTGGACATCGACGGCCACGCGTACCCGCTCGCCGGGTCGGTCAACGTGCTGGGCCGCGGCGAGGACGCCGACGTGGTCGTCGACGACCCAGGGGTCTCACGTCGGCACGCCGAGATCCGGCTCAGCTCCCAGGGCGACCGGCTGGTCGCGACCCTGCGGGACCTCGACTCGACCAACGGCACCCTGGTCGACGGGGAGCGGATCAGCAGTCGGCAGCTGAGCGAGGGGACAACGATCACGGTTGGTCGCACGCGGGCGACCTACCGCAGCGGTGAGCGATGAGCGAACTGACGGTCACCGTCGTCCGGTTCGGTCTGCTGGCCCTGCTATGGGTGTTCGTGTTCTCGGTCGTGGCCGTGCTTCGCGGTGACCTGTTCGGCACCCGGGTGACGGCTCGCACGCTCAAGCCCGCGCCCACCCGAGCGCCGAGGTCCCCGGCCCCCCCAGGCGTGCAGCCCCGACCCCCCGCGCCGTCCGGGCGGCGGACGCCGGGACACGTCGTGGTCACGGAAGGCCCGCTGCGCGGCACGACCATCACCCTGGGGCAACAGTCGGTCCTGATCGGCCGAAGTCCGGAGTCGACCCTGATCCTGGACGACGACTACGCCTCGGCCCGGCACGCGCGGATCTTTCCCAAGGACGGCGAATGGTTCGTCGAGGACCTCGGCTCGACCAACGGAACGCTGGTCGGCCAACAGCGCATCGCCGGTCCCCAGCGCCTGAGCGTCGGGTCGGCCCTGAAGATCGGCACCACCGTCCTCGAGCTGCGTAGGTAGGGCATGGCCATCGCACTGCGCTACGCCGCCCGATCCGACATCGGGCTGGGCCGCTATACGAACAACCAGGACTCGGGGTACGCCGGGCCGCACCTGCTGGTCATTGCCGACGGCATGGGCGGGCACGCGGGAGGCGACGTGGCGAGCTCACTGACCGTCGGGCGTCTGGTGGCCCTGGATGGGGAGTCCCACGGCAGCGACTCGGTGGCGTTGCTGGCTCAGACCCTGCGCGAGGCCAACGCCGAGCTGCGCCGGCGCACCGCCGCTGACCCGTCGCTGGCCGGGATGGGCACGACCACCACGGCGCTGATGCGCTACGGAAACAAGCTCGCCCTGGCGCACATCGGCGACTCCCGCGCCTACCTACTGCGCGCCGGTGAGCTGACCCGGATCACGCACGACCACTCGTTCGTGCAGAGCCTGATCGACGAGGGGCGGATCACCGCCGAGGAGGCCGAGCAGCACCCGCAGCGCTCGGTGGTCACCCGGGTGCTCACCGGTGACCCGGACGACGAGCCCGACCTGTCCGTGCGCGAGGCCCGCCTCGGCGACCGGTACCTGATCTGCTCAGACGGTCTCACGGACGTGGTGCGGGATGCCACGATCGCCGAGACGCTGGCCGAGAACGACGACCCGGCGGTAGCCGCGGACGCACTTGTCCAGATGGCGCTGCGCGGCGGCGGCCGGGACAACGTCACCTGCATCGTCGCGCACGTCGTGGACGTGGCCCGCGAGGCCCAGGTCGGCACCACCATGCCCGAGGTCGTGGGTGCGGCGGCGGTGAACGGGGCGGTCGCGACCCGAGCCGGCGCGGGCACGCCCGCGGCCAAGGCGGCCGCTCTCGAACGCTCCGGTGGTGCGACACCGTCGCCGTCCGATGAGGCCCTCGCGATCGCACCCCCGCCGTCCAAGGCGCGCTGGGCGCTGCGCGGGCTGCTGGCGGTCCTGGTCACGGCCCTGCTCGTGGGCGGCGGGTTCGCCGCCTACGCCTGGAGTCAGTCGCAGTACTTCATCGGCGCCGACCAGGGCAACGTCGCGATCTACCGCGGGCTGGCGCAGGACGTCGGCCCGTTGCGCCTTTCCCGGGTGTACCAACGCGGCGACGTCTCGCTGGCCTCGTTGCCACAGTACAGCCGCGAGCAGGTCATCGCCACCATCACCGCTGACAGCCTGAGCGATGCCCGGTTGAAGCTGCGGGCCCTGGCCGCCGAGGCCGCCGCCTGCGCCGCCAG
>DAIETC010000190.1 GCA_027345905.1 Kineosporiaceae bacterium
CGCAACTCCCCCGTCCCGGTCGGCACCGTGCCGATCTACCAGGCGCTGGAGAAGGTCGACGGCAAGGCCGAGGACCTCACCTGGGAGGTCTACCGCGACACCGTGATCGAGCAGGCCGAGCAGGGCGTGGACTACATGACGGTGCACGCCGGCGTCCTGCTGCGTTACGTCCCGCTGACCGCCAAGCGGGTCACCGGCATCGTCAGCCGCGGCGGGTCGATCCTGGCCGCGTGGTGCCTGGCGCACCACCGCGAGAACTTCCTGTACACCCACTTCGAGGAGCTCTGCGAGATCTTCGCGCAGTACGACGTGGCCTTCTCCCTCGGTGACGGGCTGCGCCCCGGCTCGGTCGCCGACGCCAACGACGAGGCGCAGCTGTCCGAGCTTCGGACCCTGGGTGAGCTCACCGAGGTCGCGTGGCGCCACGACGTCCAGGTGATGATCGAGGGCCCCGGGCACGTGCCCCTGCACAAGATCAAGGAGAACGTCGACCTGCAGCTCGAGCTGTGCCACGAGGCGCCGTTCTACACCCTCGGCCCGCTGACGATCGACGTCGCACCGGGGTACGACCACATCACCTCGGCCATCGGCGCCGCGACGATCGGGATGCACGGGACGGCGATGCTGTGCTACGTGACGCCCAAGGAGCACCTCGGTCTGCCCGACCGCGACGACGTCAAGCAGGGGGTCATCGCCTACAAGATCGCCGCGCACGCCGCCGACCTGGCCAAGGGGCACCCCGGGGCGCAGGCCTGGGACGACGCCCTGTCGACGGCGCGCTTCGAGTTCAGGTGGCAGGACCAGTTCGAGCTGGCGATGGACCCGGACACCGCCCGCGCCTACCACGACGAGACACTGCCGGCCGAGCCGGCCAAGACCGCGCACTTCTGCTCGATGTGCGGGCCGAAGTTCTGCTCGATGCGCATCTCGCAGGACGTGCGCCGGTACGCCGAGGAGCACGGCGTGGGCGCCGACGACGCCATCGAGCTGGGCATGGTCGAGAAGTCCGTGCAGTTCGTGACCAGCGGCGCGCAGATCTACCACGCGCCCGACCAGGTGTGAGCCCGGTGCCGGCCAGAGGGGTGCGGTGAGCGTCCTGCCGCCGCCGTCCGGGTCGGCGCTGCGCCGGGCCACCCGCCGGGCCCGCGACGGGGTCGTCCTCAACGGGGACGAGGCGCAGGTGCTTCTGCACGCCCGCGGGCCCGACCTGGACGCCGTGTGCGAGGCGGCCTCGCGGGTGCGCGACGCGGGCCTCGTCGCGGCCGGTCGTCCCGGCGTACTCACCTACTCGCGCAAGGTGTTCATCCCCCTCACCCGGCTGTGCCGCGACCGGTGCCACTACTGCACGTTCGCCACCGTGCCCGGCCGCCTGCCCGCTCCGTTCCTGACCCCGGACGAGGTGCTCGCCATCGCCGCGGCCGGTGCCGCCGCGCAGTGCAAGGAGGCGCTGTTCACCCTCGGCGACCGGCCCGAGGAGCGCTGGCCGGCTGCTCGCGAGTGGCTTGACGCGCAGGGGTACGCCGACACGCTGTCCTACCTGCGCGCCATGGCCGTCCTGGTGCTGGAGCGCACCGGCCTGCTGCCGCACCTGAACCCCGGCGTCATGAGCTGGACGCAGCTACAGCGCCTGCGGCCGGTCGCGCCGTCCATGGGCATGATGCTCGAGACCTCGGCGACCCGGCTGTGGTCCCAGCCGGGCGGCCCGCACTTCGGCTCACCCGACAAGGAGCCGGCGGTGCGGCTACGGGTGCTGCAGGACGCCGGGCGCTCGGCGGTGCCGTTCACCACCGGCATCCTGATCGGCATCGGCGAGACCTACGCCGAGCGGGTCGATGCGTTGCTGCAGATCCGCCAGGTGGCCCGCGAGTACGGCGGGGTGCAGGAGGTCATCGTGCAGAACTTCCGCGCCAAGGCGGACACGGCCATGCGTGGGCGTCCCGACGTCGAGGCCGAGGAGCTCGCCGCCACGGTCGCGGTGGCCCGACTGCTCCTGGGCCCGCGCGCCCGGATCCAGGCGCCGCCCAACCTGGTGGGCGAGCAGTTCGAGCTGATGGTGCGGGCCGGTATCGACGACTGGGGCGGGGTCTCGCCGGTCACCGTCGACCACGTCAACCCCGAGCGCCCCTGGCCGGCCATCGACGAGCTGTCCACCCGCACCGCGGCTGCGGGCTATCTGCTGCGCGAGCGCCTCACCATCTACCCCGAGTACGTCCTCGGAGCCGAGCAGTGGCTCGACCCGCGACTGCGCGCGCACGTGGCCGCGCTCGCCGACCCCGGCACCGGCCTGGCGCTGCAGGGCGCGACGCCCACCGGCCGACCGTGGCAGGAGCCCGAGGCTATGGCGGACGCCGGGCGCGGCGACCTGCACGCCAGCATCGACACGCAGGGCCGCACCAGCGACCGGCGGGGCGACTTCGACGCCGTGTACGGCGACTGGCGCGAGGTCGGCGAACGGATCGCCCCCGCGGCTCGTCCCGGCGCGCTCGGCCCTTCGGCCACGGGCAGCGCCGTTCGGCGTACCGCGGCACCGCGCACCGACGTCCGGCTGCGCCCCGAGTTCGTGAGCGCCTTGCGCCTGGCCGAAGTCAGCACTGCCACCCTGGACGACGACGCCGCGCTCACGCTGCTCGACGCGCAGGACGGGCCCGAGATCCAGGCCCTCGCAGAGCTGGCCGACGCGCTGCGCGCCGAGGCCGTAGGCGAAGAGGTGACCTACGTGGTCACCCGGAACATCAACTTCACCAACGTCTGCTACACCGGCTGCCGGTTCTGTGCGTTCGCCCAGCGTCGCACCGACGCCGACGCCTACTCGCTGTCCCTCGACGAGGTCGCCTCGCGCGCCGAGCAGGCCTGGGCCGTGGGCGCCACCGAGGTCTGCATGCAAGGGGGCATCGACCCCGCCCTGCCGGGCACCGCGTACTTCGACCTGGCCGCAGTGGTCAAACGGCGGGTGCCGCAGCTGCACCTGCACGCCTTCTCACCGATGGAGGTCGTCAACGGCGCCAGCCGCACCGGCCTTTCCATCGCCGACTGGCTGCAGGCCGCCCGCGAGGCGGGGGTCGACTCCCTGCCGGGCACCGCCGCCGAGATCCTCGACGACGACGTGCGGTGGGTGCTCACCAAGGGCAAGCTTCCGGCGTCCGCCTGGGTGGAGGTCGTCACCACCGCGCACCGGCTGGGCATCCCGACGACCGCCACGATGATGTACGGCCACGTCGACACCCCCGCGCACTGGGTCGCCCACCTGAGGCTGATCGGCCGGATCCAGGAGCAGACCGGCGGGTTCACCGAGTTCGTGCTGCTGCCTTTCGTGCACACCAACGCCCCGCTCTACCTGGCCGGACTGGCCCGGCCGGGGCCGACGTCCCTGCAGAACCGGGCCGTGCACGCCCTGGCCCGGATCCTGCTGCACGGGCGGATCGCCAACATCCAGACCAGCTGGGTCAAGCTGGGTGACCCCGGCGTCGAGCTGGTCCTGCGCGGGGGCGCCAACGACCTCGGCGGCACGCTCATGGAAGAGACGATCAGCCGGATGGCCGGCTCGCAGCACGGCAGCCACAAGAGCGTCTCGCAGCTGGAGGCGCTTGCCCACGCCGTAGGGCGCCCGGCGCGCCAGCGCACCACGACCTACGGCGTCGTGGCGCCCGAGCGGATCGCCGTGGCGCGCGCCCACGAGGGGACGCTGAGCCGCGCCTGAGCCGCGGCAACTACAGGATTGGGGCAACTACGCATCGCCGGCGATGCGTAGTTGCCCCAATGTCCGCCAATCGGGCCCGGGGCGCGCCGGGTGATACTGGACGCGTACCTACTACGGGAAGGCCAGGACATGCGGTGGACCAGGCGGCGGGTGCTGGCCGCGCTGGCCGGCGCGCTCGCAACCGCATTGTTCGTCGGGCTGCCCACGGACGTCGTCCCCAACCCGGTCTTCGGCCGCGCGGTGCCGGTGACCTGGTGGAGCTATCCCGTGCTGGTCGTTGTGGCGCTGCTCAGCGGGGTGCTGCTGGCGACCTACGTTCGCGCCGATTCCGGTCAGCCTGTCGCGCCGGTAGGCAGTGACCGTGCGCAACGCCGGGGGGCGGCGTCCGGCCTGCTCTCGCTCTTCGCGGTGGGCTGCCCGGTGTGCAACAAGGTCGTGCTCCTTGCCCTGGGCGCCAGCGGGGCCATCACCTGGTTCGCCCCGTTCCAGCCGGTGCTGGCCCTGCTGTCCATCGCGGGGATGGTGTGGGCGCTGCGCACCCGCTGGCGGGGCGCCACCAGCTGCCCGGTCGCCGAGCAGCCCCCGGCGCTGGTCGAACCTGGAAACTGATGAGGCCGCCCTCCCTCACGGGGAAGGCGGCCTCATCAGCAGCCGTGTCGGCCCCTAACGCGAGGCCACTCTCAGACCAGGGCGTCCTCGGACTGCGTGACGATGTCCAGGCTGGACTCGCGAGCCTTGGTGAAGTCCTCGTCTACGGCCACGACGTCGTAGCCCGCCGCCTCCAGCAAGGACGCGGCCGCGGCGGCGCGGTACCCGGCGGCGCAGTGCACCCAGACCTCGCCGCTGGGTGGCACCTTCGCCATCTGGTTGACGAGGTCGTGGATCGGCAGGTGGATGGCGCCCCGGATGTGGCCGTCGTCCCACTCCAACTTGCGGCGTACGTCGACCACAGTCACGTCGCGCTGGCTGCGGGCGGCGGCCAGGTCCGCGAAGGTGGCGACCTTGGCCACCTTTAGCGGCTCGGACCCCGCCCAGTCCTCGGGCTTGCCGCTGGCCGCCGACTCCAGCCGGTCGATTCCGATGCGGACCAGCTCGCGCTGGGCCTGCGCTACCTGCTCGGGCGTCTCACCGAGCAGGGTGAGTGGCGTGCCGGGGGGAATCACCCAGCCGAGGTAGGTCGCGAAGGGGCCCTCCACGCCGAAGTTGAGGGTGCCGGCGACGTGGCCGGCCGCGAACGCCGTCCTGTTGCGCAGGTCGACGACCCACTCCCCCGCCTCGATCCGGCGCCGCAGCTCGGCGGGGTCGTCCTGCTGGGGAGCGGTCAGGTCCGGCGCGGCGGGGCCGGCCTCGTTGGACGACCCCATCGTGGCGTAGTACGCGGGCCACACGTCCAGTCCGGCCAGCAGCGCGTCCACGTACGTCTGCTCGTCGGCGGTCAGGGCCGGGTTGGTCCGCTTTTCCCGGCCGATCGTCGAGGTCGTCGTCCCGTCGGACTGGGTGGCCGAGCAGAAGCTGCCGAACCCATGGGTGGGGAAGATCTCAGTCTGCTCGGGCAGCTCGCTGGCGAGGCGCTGCGCCGAGGCGTACTGGTGGCGCACCAGCGTGTCGGTGTGGTCCGGCCCGAGCAGGTCAGGGCGCCCGGTCGAGCCGTAGAGCAGCGAGCCGCCGGTGAACACGGCGATCGCCTCGGCGCCCGACTCCAGCGCGTAGGCCAGGTGCGTGTACGTGTGACCGGGTGTCGCGAGGACCCGCACCCGCATCGAGGGGCCCACCGCCACGACGTCGCCGTCGCAGACGGGGTGCCGGTCGAAGCCGACCGGGTCCTTCGCATTGACGTGGTAGGCCGCGCCGGTCTGCTGCGCCAGGGCCAGGCCACCGGTGACGTAGTCGTTGTGCATGTGGGTCTCGAAGACGTCGGTTATCCGTACGCCGGCCTGCTCGGCCAGCGCGAGGACCCGGTCGAAGTCCCGCTGGGGATCGACGACGAACGCCACCGACCCGTCGTGGACCAGATAGCTGCGATCACCCAGTGACGGGGTCTCGATCGTGACAATGGTGGGTGCTGCGGTCATAGCGGATCTCCTTTGATCAGGCGGCGTTCTCACGGGGGCCTTGCATGGTCGGTAGCCCGGCGGCGGTCCAGGCGTTGGTGCCGCCGGCAACGCAGGCGGCGTCATAGCCGGCGCGCGCCAACTGCTCGGCCGCCTGCAGGCTGCGGCTGCCCGAAGCGCAGATCACGTAGACCGGGTCGCGTTTGGGCAGGTCCGTGATCCGCGACGGCAGCTGGCTAAGTGGCAGCAGCTTGGCACCGGGCACGTGGCCGGAGACGTACTCCTGCGGCTCACGGACGTCGATCACGACGGCGCCGTCCGCGTGGGCGGCGGCGAAGGTGGCCAGGTCGATCTCACGCATACGGCTCTCCTTGTCAGCGCGGCCAAAATACCCCTCCGGGTACTTACGCGCCAACCGTAGCCCATGCCCGGACATTCCCGCCGGTCAATGCCCCCCGTTCGCCGGCTGGGTACGAACGACGGCGACCGGGCAGGTCGCCAGCTGGATGACGTGCTGGCTCACCGACCCCAGCAGCAGCCCCGTGAAGCCACCTCGCCCGCGGGACCCGACGACCAGCAGCTCGGCGTCCGCAGACTCCTCGACCAACAGCTCGAAGGCATCGGCCCGCGCCACGTGCGTGTCCACCTTCACCTCGGGGAACTTCTCGGCCCACTCGGCGATCGCCTCACTGACCATGGCATCGTGCATCCGCGCGACCTGCTCCTGCTCGCCGGCACTCAAGGGGATGACCAAGCCATCACCACCGTACTCGAGCCACCACGCGTGGACGGCGGTCAGCGTCGCCGCCCGGGAGGCTGCCTGGGCGAACGCGTAGCCGATCGCGTCGCGGGAGACCTTCGTGCCGTCAACGCCGACGACGACCCGCCCGCCCATGGTCCCGACCGACTGGGTCGGTGTGCGGACCACCACGACCGGGCACCGGGCGTACGCGGCAACCTGCGAGGCGGTCGACCCGAGGAAGACCCGGGCCAAGCCGTGGCGGCCGTGCGTGCCGACCACGATGCTGTCGGCGTGCGCTGAGGCGTCCACGAGGTAGCGCGCCGCCGCTCCCGGGTGGACCTCGCTCGTCAGCCGCACGTCGGGCGCCATGCCGGCCGCTCGTTCCAAGGCCTTGCGAACGACGCCCTCGGCGCTCACCTGCAGGTCGTCCACGGTCGTGGGCAGGTCCGCGGTCATCCGGGGGTACTGGACGTACGCGTGCACCACGTGCACGGGCAGATGGCGCCGGGTGGCGTCGTCCAGGGCCCAGTCAAGGGCGCGCTCGCCGGTGCGTGAGCCGTCGATCCCGACGACGATGCTGCCCTGCGGGGCTTTGCGGCTGTTCATGACGCTCTCCTCAGTGGTCGTTGGAAGGTGATCTCAGGTCTGGTCGGGCCATCGCCACAGGTCGGCGAGCTCGCGGCGGGGGGTCGGCGGGACGTCGACCAGCGGGCGGCCGATACGCAGGACGACCTGCAGCTGCCCCGGTGCGCCCAGCGCGTCCGCCGCCAGTTGGCGCGTGCCGTCCCACTGCGTCGCCTGATCAGCAAAGGTCACGGCCAGGTCCAGCGCCGTGGCCTGCAACCAGGCCCGTTGCAGCGCCACGCCGGCAACCAACCAGTCGCGGCGCGCGTCGCCGGGTGTGGCGATGCCAAGGACGCTGCTGGCCTCCAGCTCGTCCTCGATCGGTGCCCGCTCGAGCTCGTCGAGGTCCCACCCGTCGTGCACGATGCTGTCGGCGGGAAAGGGGGTGGTGCCCAGCGAACCGACCGGGACGCCGTCGCTCGTGCTCGTGCCCCCCACGTGGCGCACCCACTGGCTTACCTCGGCGAGGTGCCCGGGGTCCGCGAGCTGGTGCTCGACGGCCGCCCGCAGCAGCGCGCCCAGCCGACGCCGGGCCGGAGCATCCGGTACGACGGGTCGGGCACCTGCTCGCGAGACCGCTGCGCACACCTGCCGCACATCTCCCGCGCCCACGCCCACTCGATGATGCAACCGACGGTGCGCCCGTCGTACAGGGATAGCGCCATACAGTCGCAGGTCCCCGGCGTCGGGTGCCAGGCGAACGCCGGCACGCACCCGGGCCAGCAGCGTCGGCTCCCCAGCAGGTAGGAGCTCGACGACCGGGACGAACCCGGAATGTGCCACGGCCAGAGCCGCGTTGGTCACCGCGGCACCGCAGGAGATGACGCGCAGGCGGCCGTGCGGGTCGAGCGACGCGAGCCCCCTGGTCGGGTCCTCGTGAATCGCAAGACCATCCGGCAACGGAGCAAACCGCCACGGCTGGGTGTTGTGGACCGAGGGCGCGAGCCGCGCGGCCTGGCCCAGTGCGCGAGCCAGCTCGCTCACCTCGGGCGGCGACCCGGCGTCCGATGCGATGCTCATGGCCACCTCCTCGGGGTAGGTGGCGCATCCTGCGCCACCTATTCCTGCTTCTGGCAGGACCAACCCTTGCGGTGCGTGAGTGCCCACAGCAGAGGCCGAGGTCCCGACCGGCAGGGGCAAAGGTCCCGGGGTCGGGCGACGCATGGGGTGCGCAGGGCTGGGACCTATGGCCCTGTCCGGGGGGTGGGATGGCGGCCAGGATGGCGACCATGACCGCGATCCAGGCCATGACGATCCAGGCCATGACAATCCAGGCCATGAGCTTCAGCGAGTGCTTGCGAGCGCTCGGGTCAAAGAGCGTGGGGCGAATCGCCCTGACGCACCGGGCGCTGCCCGTGGTGTTCCCGGTGAACTACCTGCTCGATGGTCACTGCGTCCTGCTTCGTACGGCTCCCGGCACCGCGCTGGCCGCGGCACGCGAGGAGGTGGTGGTCGCCTTCGAGGTCGACGAGATCGACGAGGCCACCCGCAGCGGCTGGAGCGTCCTGCTCACCGGGTTCATGCGTGAGCTGCGCGGCGTCGACGAGCTGGCGCGGGCCGAGCAGTTAAACCTTGTGTCGTGGACCGGCGACGAGCGATCGCATTTCGTGCGCATCACGCCGGCCCAGATCACCGGGCGCCTGGTCCCCCCCGCCCCCGTGGTGCCCGCGGCGGCGGCGCCGGTCCCGGACGCCGCCACTGGAGCCGCCTGAGCGCCACCTCACGTGGCCGCCGGCTTCCTCAGTCGGGCTCCTGCGCGCGGGCTGCGAGCAGCGCGGCTTGGGTGCGGCGCTGCATCCCTAGCTTGGCCAGCACGCTGGTCACGTAGTTCTTCACGGTCTTCTCGGCCAACGACAGCCTCTGCCCGATCTCCCGGTTCGACATGCCCTCGGCGATGCAGTCCAGGACCCGGCGCTCCTGGGCGCTCAGCCCAGCCAGCCGCGAGTCCTGGCGTGGCCCGCTGCGCAGCCTCGCGAGGACCTGCTCGGTCACCGCCGGGTCGAGCAGTGACTGACCGGCGGCGACGCGGCGGACGCTGTCCACCAGGTCGCTGCCGCGCACCTGCTTGAGGACGTAGCCCGCTGCCCCCGCCATGATGGCCGCAAAGAGCGCCTCGTCGTCGTCGTACGAGGTCAGGATCAGGACCTTGATGGTCGGGTCGAACGAGCGGACGTCGCGGCACACGTCGATGCCGCTGCCGTCGGGCAGGCGCGCATCAAGGATGGCGACGTCCGGGCGCAGTGCCGGGATACGCCGCTTGGCCTGCTCGGCCTCACCGGACTCCCCCACCACCTCGATGTCGCCCTCGCGCTCCAGCAGCTCGCGCAAGCCCCGGCGGACGATCTCGTGGTCGTCGAGCAGGAACACCTTGATCACGTTCACCCGATCAGGGTAGGACTACCTGACGCGACAGGGCTCGGACTGGCCCCGGGCCCCTACGATCAACCCATGAGCTCGTCGCCCCTCGGGCCCCGACTGACCTCAACCCTGTCGAGCCTGGACCTGGACGACCTGCTGCTAGAGCTACGCGAACGAGCCGGGGTCGCTCAGGAGGCCCAGCACCAGCTTGCGATGCTGCTGGACGCCGTGATGGCGGTCACCGCGGACCTCGACCTGCCGACGGTGCTGGCCACGATCGTACGGACTGCGTGCCGGCTTTCTGGCGCGCAGTACGGGGCGCTGGGGGTGCTCGCGCCGGAACGCGACCACCTCGTGCAGTTCGTCACCCACGGCATCGACGACGAGACCCGGGCCAGGATCGGGCGCCTACCGACCGGGCGCGGCGTCCTGGGCCTGCTGCTGGACGAGCACCCCTATCCGATCCGGTTGCACGACATCGGCGAGCACCGCAGCTCGGTCGGCTTCCCTGAACATCATCCGCCGATGCACGGCTTCCTCGGGGTGCCCGTGCGCACCCGCCAGGCCGTGTTCGGCAACCTCTACCTGACGCAGAAGCGGGACCCCTCCGGCGAGCACTGCGACTTCACCGAGCGCGACCAGGAGGTGGTCGAGGCGTTGGCGGCGGCGGCCGGGGTGGCCATCGAGAACGCGCAACTGTACGAACGAAGCCAACTGCGCGAGACCTGGCTAGAGGCCGCCGGCACCTGCAGCGAGCGGCTGGCTTCGCACGGCCCAACGCTCAGCACCCTCGAACAGGTGACGCAGGTGGCCCGCGCCGCATCGGGCGCCGACACCGCCCTACTGGCCCTCGCTGACACGGGCGCGGGCGACGCCGGCCCAGCGGCCTGGGTGCCGGGCGAGCAGGTCAAGCTGCGCTTTGTGGCCGCTGCCAGCTGCGAGGCCGGGTTGCCCCCGCCGGTCACCGCGACCGGCTTGTTCGGGTCCGACCGGCCCGCTGGCGGCGCCACCTCGTGCTCAGCGAGCCGCTTAGCCGACCTGGGCCTGGCCCACTTACGAACCGCCGTCGCGGTGCCGATGTGGTTCGGTGAGCACCTGTTGGGCGCACTGATGCTCGCAGGGCCAGCGTGCGCCCAGCTCACCCAGGACGCGATCGCGCAGTTCGCCGTCTTCACCGAGCGGGTCGCCGCAGCCCTGCAGGCTGCCTCCGCGCAGGACTACCGGGCGCGCTTGGCCGTGCTCGAAGACCGCGACCGGATCGCACGTGACCTGCACGACCTGGTGATCCAAAGACTGTTTGCGGTCGGCCTGTCCTTGCAGTCTGCCGAGGCGGACATCGGCCGGACCGAGACGGCGCAGCGACTCAGCCAGGCGGTCGACGACCTGGACGACACGATCAAGGACGTGCGGCGCACGATCTTCCAGCTGCACTCGCCGGTCGGCCAGGACTTGCGCAACCAGCTCGACGACCTGGTCCTGACCGCTCGCGACGGGCTGGGGTTCGCCCCGCAGCTGAGCATCGAGGGGCCGGTCATCGCCCTACCTCCCGACACCTGCGCCGACCTCGTGGCAGTCGCCCGCGAGCTGTTGTCCAACGCCGTGCGGCACTCGAAGGCGACCTGGGTGCGGGTGTGGCTGCGGATCGGAGCCCAGGTCGAGCTGCAGGTGAGTGACGACGGGGTGGGCATCGACCCGCACAGTTCGCGGCGCAGCGGTCTGGCCAACCTCGCCGACCGGGCAGCGGCCCACGGCGGCAGCCTCGAGGTCAGCAGCAAGGGGGGTGAGGGCACGAGCGTACGTTGGTGCGTGCCACTGACGTCTGACCCCTGACAGGGCTTTGGTCCCTTTCGCGCCATGTCAAAGGAGTGCAAGGTAACAGTTGGACGACCCCTCGCCACCTTGAAAGGTCAGTCGTGAGCGCAACCACCGGATCGGCCCCGCAGCACACCCGCGGGGCACCGACCCCGCCGTCCGGGGGCCAACAGATGCTCATGCTGGCGCTGGCCGGGTCGGGGTTCGCGATCAACTTCTGGGCCTGGGCGCTGCTCAGCCCGCTGGGCCCGCGGTTCAAAGAGCTGCTCGGGCTCACGCCGGCTCAGCAGGCGCTGGTCGTGGCGGTCCCAGTCGTCGTGGGCTCGCTGGGCCGCATCCCGGTCGGGGCGCTGACCGACCGCTTCGGCGGCCGGGTGATGTTCCCCCTGATCTCGACGGCCACCGTCTTCCCCGTCCTGTACATCGGGCTGGCCGGCCAGACGTCGCTGGCGGCGCTGCTGGTCGGCGGGTTCTTCCTGGGCATCGGTGGCACCGCGTTCGCGATCGGCGTCCCCTTCGTCAACGCGTGGTTCCCCCCCGAGCGCCGCGGCTTCGCGATTGGCCTGTTCGGGGCCGGCATGGGTGGCACCGCCATCAGCGCACTGACGACCGTCAAGCTGGTGAAGAGCCAGGGCGCGAGCGCCCCGTTCCTCGTCACGGCTCTGGTGCTGGCGGTGTACGCCGTGGTCGCCGCACTGCTCCTTCGGGACGCGCCCGGACGCACGGTGCCGACGACTAGCCTCGCCGAGCGCCTGACGGCCACCCTGCGACTCTCCATCACCTGGCAGGCAAGCATCCTGTACGCCGTCGCGTTCGGCGGCTACGTCGCCTTCTCGGTCTACCTGCCGGCCTACCTGAAGACCGCGTACGGGCTCGACCAGGCGGACGCAGCCAACCGGATGGCCGGTTTCGTGCTGCTCGCGGTCCTCATGCGGCCGATCGGCGGCTGGTTGTCCGACCGGTTCGGTCCCGTTCCCGTGCTCGTCGTCGGGTACGCCGTGCTCTGTGCCGGCGCTCTGACCCAGGCCTTCACGCCCGCCCTGATGCCCGTGGGAACGATCGCGTTCCTCAGCATGGCCGCCGCTCTTGGCGCGGGCAGCGGGGCGACGTTCGCCCTGGTGGCCCGGGCCGCTCCGGCCGCGCAGGTCGGCTCGGTGACCGGCATGGTCGGGGCGGCCGGTGGCCTGGGGGGCTTCGTCCCGCCCCTGGTGATGGGCTTCGTGTACGGGTGGCTCGGCTCGTATTGGCTGGCTCTGGTGCTGCTGGCGATCGTGGCCGCTGCCACCGCCGTCCTGACTGCCACCAAGGTGCAGGCCGCAACGCGCACCCGAGCCGCTACGGCCGTCCACCCCTGATGTGCGAGTACTGCGGTTGCCAGCAGGTCACTCTCATCGACGAGCTGACTCAGGAGCATGATGCCCTGGTCGCCATGATGGCCGGCGTCCGCGCCCAGCTGGCGTCCGGTGACCTCGCGGGCGTGGCGGCCGCATGTCGGCGCATGACGCAGATCCTGGGGCCGCACACGCTGGTCGAGGAGGAGGGGTTGTTCCCGCAGCTGAGTGAGGACTATCCCGAGCAAACCCTGGCTCTGCAGGCCCAGCACCGCAGTATCGAGGGGGTGCTCGCCCAGGCCGACGCGGGCGTACCCGCCGACCCGGCCTGGCCGCAGCAGGTGCGCGACGTGCTGTTCCTGTTGCGCGAGCACATCCTCAAGGAACAGGACGGGGTCTTCCCGGCGGCGCTCGCGACCCTCGACCCCGACCAGTGGGACCGTGTGCAGGTCGTGCGCGCACGCGCCGGATCACCGACACACCAAGGAGACGCATGACGAACCAGCGCATGGGCGAGGGCATCGGCCAGGCCTTGGTCGGCACCCGCCGGTTCTTCACCCGGGCCGAGATCTCCCCCGACCTGCGCACGATGCACCAGATCGGTGGCCGGTCGGCGGACTCCTTCTACCGGGACCGCTGGAGCCACGACAAGGTGGTGCGCTCGACTCACGGGGTGAACTGCACCGGCTCCTGCTCGTGGAAGGTGTATGTCAAGGACGGCATCATCACCTGGGAGTCCCAGCAGACCGACTACCCCTCGGTGGGCCCGGACAGCCCCGAGTACGAACCCCGCGGCTGCCCCAGAGGGGCGGCGTTCTCCTGGTACACCTACTCCCCCACCCGGGTGCGCTACCCCTACGTGCGCGCTGTCCTGCTGGACATGTACCGCGAGGCGAAGAACCGGCTCCACGACCCCGTCCTGGCGTGGGGCGACGTCGTCGACGACCCGCAGCGCTCCAGGCGGTACAAGTCCGCCCGCGGCAAGGGGGGACTCGTGCGGGCGAGCTGGGACGAGGCCACCGAGATGATCGCCGCGGCCCACGTGCACACCATCAAGAAGTGGGGCCCCGACCGGGTGGCCGGCTTCTCGCCGATCCCCGCCATGTCCATGGTCTCGCACGCATCCGGCGCGCGCTTCGTGAACCTCATCG
>DAIETC010000209.1 GCA_027345905.1 Kineosporiaceae bacterium
TGGCCATGCGTGCCGGAGCGCTGCGCACCCGTGCCGAGAAGGTGCGACGCAAGAAGCGCGACCTCACTGTGGACGCCATCGTGGCTGCCACCGCGGTCGTGCTGGCCCCATCGGTCGTGACCACAGCCGACACGTCCGACCTGGAGGTCCTCGTCGACGGGTTCGACGTCAAGATCTCGGCAGTCTGAATTCGATCCTCGTGATCAGCCAGTTCGACGCCGATCAAGTCCGCGGCGAATGGGTCTGGGCCCACTTAACGAGTGCGTACGAACGCTAAGCGAGTCAGCAATGTCGAGGCCTCTGGGGTGCTAATGGGACTCAAGCGCACCTGATGTGACGCTGCCGGTCTTGGGCTGTCGCGTCGCTATGGCCCCACGGTCCTGCCGCCGCCGGGCCTGGATGCGACCATAGGGCGATGGCCGATCTCGCCGTGCACCCGGCGTCGGCCGAGCCCGCCCCCGACCCGGCACGAAGCCGCACCCGCGGCGGCCGCAGCCAGGCGTACCGAACCCGCCTTGGCCGCCTGTGGGCCACGGTGCGGGCGTGGGCGCCGTGGCAGCAGGTGCTGCTGGCCTACGCGCTCTCACGCCTGGTCGCCGCCGTGATCATCGAGCTCGCTGCGCTGTGGCTGCAGAACCCCGCCGGGGTGGTCGACCTGCACCCGGACTACTGGGACATGGTCGTCATCTGGGACGGGCAGTGGTACCGGCAGATCGCCGAGCACGGGTACCCCCACGGCCTGCCGTTGAACGATCTGGGCCACGTCGACTACAACGCCTGGGCCTTCTTCCCGCTGTTCCCGATGCTGCTGCGTGCCGTGATGACCACCGGCCTGTCCTTCTCGCTGGCGGCGACCGCGGTGAACCTGGTGGCGGGCGCCGCCGCCGCCGTGCTGCTGTGGCACCTGATCGTGGCCCGGACGCCGGGGCTACCGGTGAGCCGGGAACGCGCCCGGCTCGCAGTGCTGGCGGTCGGCATCTGGTGCCTGTTGCCGCCGGCCGCCGTGCTGCAGGTCGCGTACACCGAGGCGCTGGCCGCGCTGCTGCTCGCTGCCGCGCTGCTGCTGGTCGTGCGTCGGCGCTACGGCTGGGCGGTGCCCGTCGTCCTGCTGCTCGGCCTGACCCGAGCGGTCGCCGCCCCGCTGTTCGTGGTCGTCGTCTGGCATGGCGTGGACCGGTGGCGCTCGCCGGGCGGCCTGCCGCGCTCGCAGCGCACGAGTCTGCTCGTCCTGGGCGGTGCGACTGCGGCGTCGGCCCTGCTCTGGCCGGCCATCGTCGGGTTCTCCACGGGCATCGCGACCGCGTTCTTCCAGACCCAGGCGGTGTGGGGGCAGGCGCCGGCCAAGGGCCCGTTCGTGCCGTGGATCAGCTGGGCCTGGCAGCACCTGGGGATCGTGGGGGTCCTGCTGCTGTTCGGTTCGCTGGCCGCACTCGGCTCGGTGGTCCTGGGCCGCCACGGCGCCTGGTTGAGCCCCGAGCTGCGGGTGTGGGCGCTGGTCTACCCCACGTACCTGCTGGCGGTGGTGCGCCCGATCACCAGCATGTGGCGTTTCATGCTGCTCGACCTGCCGCTTGCCGCTGTGCTGGCCAGCATGCTCGTGCGCGGCACCAGCCTCGGGCGCCTGGGCGCACCGCACTGGCGCTGGCGGGTCGCGGCCAGCGGCCTCGCGGCCGTGGTGGCGATGAGCTGGTGGGTGGGGGTGCTGCTCACGCGCACGCCCTGGAACGACTCGCCCCCCTGAGCTGGCGCCACGACAAACGGCCACGGGGTGCCCCCGATGCCAGGTGGTGGCATCAGGGGCACCCCGTGGCCGAAGCCGGAGCGCGATCAGAGCGGGTCAGGCGCGCAGCACGCGGAACATCGTGCCGGTCACCACGCCGGTTGCCCTCCAGTGGTGCGAGCGCTCCCAACGGATGACGGCCGCTCGGGTCTGCGGCCCGAAGATGCCATCAGCTCGAACGCCGAGCCGGCGCTGGATCCGCTGGACGACGACCCCTCGGCTGCCGACCCGGTAGCTGGCCCAAGCGGGCGGTGCCACGAAGCGCACCGCTGCCCGCGGCGCGACGTACCGGGAGGCGGCCGCCACCCACGTCGGCTTCCGGAACACCTCAGCCACCCACAACCGGCCACCGCTGTAGGCCACGCCGATGCCCACCTGGCTGAAGTCGCTGTCCAGGATGTTCGAGCGGTGCATCGGAGAGTTCATGAACGCCTGGTGCAGCCCCGGGACGTCGTACCCGACGCCCACGTTCTCGCCGACGAAGCGCCAGTTCGTGACCTGGCTGGCCAGGTTGGGGTTGTGCCGCAGGGTGCCGCTGGACGCCATGGTCTCGGCCCAGCGGCGCGCAACGGCGGTCAGGTCGCTGGACACGGCGTACCTCGGCCGCCCGGCGCTCGTGCGGGCCGCATTGATGCTCGCCACGAAACCGGCCTCGGCACTGCCCGTCGAGGCCTGGGCGGGGGCGGCGGCGACCAGGCCCGTGAAGCCGGTGACGGCCACGGCCAAGCTCGCCAGAGCGGCGACCAGGCGGCGCCGGGCCGGTCGTGGCTGCGCTGCGGATCGCAGCTGCGCTGTGGGTCGGACGAGAAGTGCACTCATGAGGGTCTCCCTGCGGCAGGGCTCTCGCTCCGCCGTGGCTGGCTCGGTGGTCCTTGCGCCGGTTGTCCCGACCCCTCATGTCTCGGGTGGCGCAGGGTGCGGATAGATCGCCCGAACGGGTGCCGTGCACTTGGCGAGGTCGTCACGCTGCGTGCAGCGCGGCATCGGGCCCTACGCCGGTGGCACACTGCCCAGATGCCCGAGCTTCCCGAGGTCGAGGCGCTCGTCCGGTTCTTGCGCGAGCACACGCTGGGTGAAGTCGTCGCCCGGGTCGAGGTGGCCTCCATCAGCGTCCTGAAGACGGTCGACCCGCCGGTGTCCGCGCTGGCGGGCCTGTCGATCGCCTCGGTGAACCGGCACGGCAAGTGGCTCGACGTCGACGTGGACGGCCTGCACCTGGTCTGGCACCTGGGCAAGGCGGGCTGGCTGCGCTGGTCGCAGGCGCAGCCGGATCGGCCCGCGCGCCCCGGCAAAGGCCCGGTCGCGCTGCGGGTGGTGCTGGATGGCGGGCCCGGGTTCGACCTGACCGAAGCGGGCACCCGCAAGCGGCTGGCGGTGTATGTGGTGCGTGACCCGCAGCAGGTGCCCGCGATCGCGACGCTGGGGCCGGACCCGCTGGACCCAGATTTCGACCGGGCCGCGTTGGCCGCGTTGCTGTCCGGACGCCGCTCTCAGCTCAAGGGGGTGCTGCGTCAGCAGTCCGTTCTTGCCGGCGTCGGCAACGCCTACTCCGACGAGGTGTTGCACGCGGCCCGGCTCTCGCCGTACGCGCTCGCGGACACGCTGAGCGAGGAGCAGGTCGACCGGCTGTACTCCAGCCTTCGCCAGGTGCTGAGCGACGCCGTGCTCGCTGCGTCGGGCCGTCCGGCGGCGCAGCTGAAGGACGCCAAGCGGGCGGGCATGCGGGTGCACGGACGCGCCGGCCAGCCCTGCCCGGTCTGCGCCGACACCGTCCGCGAGGTCAGCTTCGCCGAGTCGGCGCTGCAGTACTGCCCCACGTGCCAGACGGGCGGGCGGCTGCTGGCGGATCGCCGGCTGTCTCGCCTGCTTCGCTGAGCCGCCCAGCCCGCTCGCTTACACTGCTCGGGCACCTGCAACCCGGGAGGCTAGATGACCGACACCATCCGCACGGAACCCGCGACCCGGCCCGACACGCCGAGTCATCGGGGGCGCACGGTGGGGATGGTGGCGCTCGGCCTGCTGTTGGTAGCAGCGTTCTTCGCCTGGGTAGGTCTGGGCACCCTGAGCGCCGCAAAGGTGGTCCAGGAGCGGGCCAGCGCGGCGCAGTCTGAGCTGGCGTTGTTCCACACCACGCTGCAGACCGGCGACAGCGTCGGCGCCAAGGCGCACCTGCAGGCGGGGGCCCGGGCGTTGACGCAGGCGCAGGACGCCGCGAACCGCCCGCAGGTGCGGATCGCGAAGTACCTGCCGTACGTCGGGCGCACCGTGCGTGACCTGGACCACCTGCTCGCGGCCGCCAAGGTGCTCAGCGGCGCGGGTTCGAACGCGCTCGAGCTGTACACCCAGTTCAGCGGCGCCAACTCCAAGCTGTTCTCCCACGACACCTTCAGCATCCCGGCGATCCGGCGAGCAAGTGCGGCGGTCGGCTCCTTGTCGGCGGCGTTGGACACCGCGCGCAGGGACCTGAACCAGGTGACCGGCACTGGCCCGCGGGGCGCCCAGGCGCTGGAGAAGAAGAAACTGGCGCTGAAGCAGGTCGAGAGCCTGAGCCGCCAGACCCGAGATCTGGGCCCGCTGCTGCAGGCGATGCCCGCCGCCGTGGGCGCCAACGGCCCGCGCACCTACCTGGTGACCGTCCTGAACCCGGCCGAAGCGCGCGCCCCGGGTGGGGCTCCGTTGTCGGTGGCGTTCCTGCGCCTGGACCAGGGGCGGCTGAGCATCCCGATCCAGGGCCAGACCTCGGTGCTGACCCGCATGAACGCACCGCACCTGTTCACCCCCGCCAGCGGCGACCCGTGGCTGCAGGGTCGGGCCGAACGCCGGTTCGTCAACGCCAACGTGAACCCGGACTTCAGCATCGCCGGCGAACAGCTGGCCCGGGCGTCCTCGCAGTTTCGGCAAAAGCCGGACGGCGTCATCGCGCTGGACGTGCAGGCGATCGGCAAGCTGCTCGCGGTCACCGGCCCGATCCAGTCCGCGCAGTACGGCCAGCTGACGTCGGCCAACGCGGTGCAAAAGCTCGTCATCGACGCCTACCTGCAGCCGATGGACCAGGCGGTGCGCCACGAGCAGAACGACCAGCTGATGTCGACCATGCTGCAGCGGCTCACCCAGGGCGGCGGCCTGATCGGCAAGGCCCGGGCCCTGGGCCAGGCGATCCCCGGGCGGCATCTGCAGCTGTACTTCCGCGACCCCGCGCTGGAGAAGATCGTGGACGCCGCGCACGCAGGCGGGCGGGTCACCACCGTGCCCGTGGGCGACCTGGCGGCGGCGTACACCCAGAACATGAACGGCAGCAAGGTCGACACCTACCAGCACCGGACGCTGAAGGAGACGATCACCCTGGCCGCCGACGGCTCGGCCACCGTGCGCCGTACCGTCGTGATCGCCAACCGCACCCCGCCGTACACCGGCGGTGGCACCGACCCCCGGTTCGGGTACTACACCCGCTGGTCGATCCTGCGGGTGATCAACCTGATGACGCCCGGGTCGTCCACGACGGCCCAGCCCACGCCGGCGAACAGCCCCGGGTTCTTGGCCGGCACGGCCCAGCACAAGGGGACCGACGGCGAGGGCCGCCCGTACGCCGACGCGGTGGCGCAGATCCCGCCCGGCGGTACGGCCCAGCTGACCTGGCAGTACCGGCTGCCCAAGGCGGCGGTGCGGGACGGAAAGAACCTGCGGCTGCTCATCCACGCGCAGACCCAGCCGATCGTGGTGCCACCGAACCTGCAGGTCACGGTGATTGCGCCCACGGGCTGGACCGCGCAGGTGGGCCCGGGCTGGACGAAGACGGCCAACGGCGCCAGCGCCACCGAGACGATCGACCAGAACCGGCTGCTGCAGCTGGTGCTGACACCAGGCGGCTGAGCACTGTTCACCGGGCGCCGCTGGCCATGGCCGAGCCCAGGGTGGCAGGCTGGCCGGGTGAGCATCGCCGAGACGGTTACCGTCGACGACATCCCGGCCGGGGCGCCCCTGGTGGACGTTCGCGAGCCGGACGAGTGGGCGGCGGCCCACGTCCAGGGTGCCCAGCTGGTGCCCCTGGCCCAGGTCCCCGACCACGTCGAGCAGTTCTCGGCGATGGCGCCGGTGTACCTGATCTGCCGGTCCGGTAACCGTTCGGGTCGGGCCGCCCAGTGGCTGCGCCAGCAGGGTGTCGCGGCCGTCAACGTCGCTGGGGGCATGCAGGCGTGGGCGGCACGCGGGCGGGCGATGGTCAGTGACAGCGGCGCCGAGCCCAAGGTGATCTAACCCGTCCGACACGGCTTGCCTTGTCTGGGCACGTATGCGTCGTTCGCTAGATCGCGCGATACAGTCCGATCGTGGACCCGGTGCGCAACCCGTACGCTCCTGGAGCCGGCCAGCGTCCACCTGAGCTCGCCGGGCGCGATCGCGAGCTGCAGGCCTTCGACGTGGTCCTCGAGCGCGTCGCGAACGCGCGGCCCGAGCGTTCGCTGGTGCTCACCGGGCTGCGCGGCGTCGGCAAGACGGTACTGCTGGGGGCGCTGCGTTCGGCCGCCGTCCGTCGTGGCTGGGGCACCGGCAAGCTGGAAGCGCGCCCCGAGGTCGCACTGCGCCGCCAGCTGGCGGCGGCGCTGCACCTGGCCGTGCGCGAGCTGGGTGCCCCCGGGGAGGACACCGACCAGGTCCTCGGCGTCCTGAAGTCCTTTGCCCTGCGCGAAGGCGGCACCGGCGCCAAGCTTCGGGAGCGCTGGCAGCCCGGGATCGACGTCCCGGCGGTGTCCGGGCGCGCCGACAGTGGTGACATCGAGATCGACCTGGTCGAGCTGCTGGCGGACGTGGCCGCGCTGGCCGGCGACCGCGGTCGCGGCATCGCGGTGTTCATCGACGAGATGCAGGACCTGCGCCCCGACGACGTGTCAGCCCTGTGCGCAGCCAGCCACGAGATCTCCCAGCAGCGACTGCCGCTGATCGTGGTCGGCGCCGGCCTGCCGCACCTTCCCGCGGTGCTCTCGGCCAGCAAGTCCTACAGCGAGCGGCTGTTCCGCTACGCCCGCATCGACCGGCTCGACCGGGCCGCCGCCGATCTCGCGCTGCAGGCGCCGGCCCATGACGAGGGCGCCGCCTGGCAGCCGCAGGCGCTGACCAAGATGTACGAGGCGACCGCGGGCTACCCGTACTTCGTGCAGGCCTACGGCAAGGCCTGCTGGGACGTCGCCACGGGCGAGGTCATCGGCGCCGACGACGTGCGGGTGGCCGCTCCGATCGCCGAAGCCGAGCTGGCGGTCGGCTTCTTCGGCTCGCGCTACGAGCGAGCCACGCCCGGTGAGCGCGAGTACCTGCGGGCGATCGCGGACGTCGCGCACGAGCTCACGCGCGACGCCGACGCCGCGGGCGGCGCGATCGACCAGGTGCCGACCTCGGTGGTGGCCGAGCACCTGGGGCGCAAGCCGCAGTCCTTGTCGCCGGCGCGCGACGCCTTGTTGAAGAAGGGGTTGGTCTTCTCGCCCGACCGTGGCCAGATCGCCTTCACCGTCCCGCACTTCGGCCGCTACCTGCGCGCACACGACTGAGCGCCGCACGGGCCGGACTCCAGGTCGAGCAGGCGAGCCTTGGCGTGCAGGCCTCCGGCGTACCCGGTGAGGGCGCCGGTGGCGGAGAGCACCCGGTGGCAGGGCAGCAGGACGCACAGTGGGTTGGCCCCCAGGGCCGCGCCGACCGCCCGCGAGGCGCTGGGGCGTCCCACCGCAAGGGCCAGCGCGCCGTACGTCGTGCGAGCGCCGTAGCCGACCTCAGTGAGCGCGGTCAGCACCTGGCGCTGGAAGGGGGTGGCCAGGGCGAGGTCGACGGGCACGGTGAACGCGTGTACCTGCCCGGCCAGGTAGTCGTCGAGCTCGCGACGCAGCCGGTCCAGGCCGCGCCCGCCGCGCAGCACCCGCGGCGAGGTCACCCGCGCGATCCGGGCGAGCACCCGCTCGACGTCGGCCTCGGCGGGCGTGAAGACGCAGGCCAGCGCGGTGCCCTCGGGGCGGGCGGCGAGCAGCAGCCGGCCGATCGCGGTGTCGTGCACGACGTACGAGACGTCGCCCTCGGTGAGGACCGGTGGGCGCACCGTCGGGTCGTAGCCGCGCATGGCCAAGATCACCGGATCGATGTTCATCGCTGAACTCCCAAGGTGCGAAGGGTGGCCAGTGCGTCACTGACCAGACGTCGTGAGGCGGCCGGGGTGGTGCCAAGGGCACCGGCGATCGCTGCGTGGTCCAGGTCGACGACATAGTGCAGGACGACGGCGGTGCGCTGGCGCTGCGGCAGGCGCCGGACGCCGTCCCACAGCTGTTCGTCGGGCGGCTCGGGGCTGCAGGGTGCCGCCCGGTCCGGTGCCTCGGCGAGCAGGGGGCGCCTGGCTCGGGCGCGGTGCACGTCGGTGGCGCAGCGCGCGGTGATGGTGAGCAGCCACGAGCGCAGGTTGCGCGAGCTGCGTAGCGAGGGGTAGGCGGCCAGCGCCTGGGCCCATGCCTGCTGCGCGACGTCCGGCCCGTCGTCCGGGCCGGCCAGGGCGTGCGCCAGGCGGGCGACGTCACGCCAGTGCGCGTCGACCAACCGGCTGAACGGGGGCAGGGCCACGCTCATGAAACGCCGGACCCCCTTCTGGTGTGAGGGACCGATCGTGCCAGGCTGATCGGGTGCAGACGCCGCAGGTCGTGGCTCACCGGGGCTCGAGCACCGAAATGCCGGAGCACACGCTCGGTGCCTATCTGCGGGCGATCGAGCTGGGCGCCGACGCGCTGGAGTGCGACGTGCGCCTGACCGCCGACAACCACCTGGTGTGTGTGCACGACCGCCGGGTCAACCGCACGTCCAACGGCAAGGGCCCGGTCTCTTCCCTTGAGCTGGCCCAGCTCGAGCGGCTCGACTGGGCTTCCTGGCACACCGCCCCCGGCGACCCGGAGGAGCCCGACCGCGACAACGGGCGCCTGCTCACCTTGCGCCGACTGCTGGACACGGTGCGTGACAGCCCCCGCTCGGTGAGCGTGGCGATCGAGACCAAGCACCCCACCCGCTACGCCGGTCAGGTCGAACGACGGCTGGTGCAGATGCTCGACGACTACGGCTGGAGCCGTGGCCAGGACGGCGCCCCGCCGCCGGTGCGCGTGATGTCGTTCTCCCCCGTGGCACTCAAACGGGTGCGTCGGCTCGCGCCGCAGATCCCCCTGGTGCTGCTCGTCGAGCGCCGCCTGCGGCACCGGTACCGCGACGGCGCCTTGCCGCGGGGGGTGGAGACGGTCGGCCTGGACGTCGCGATCGTGCGCCGGCACCCGCGCTACGTCGAGCGGCTGCATGCCGGTGGCCGCCTCGTGCACGTGTGGACCGTCGACCGCACCGCGGACGTCGAGCTGTGCGTCGAGCTCGGTGTCGACGCGATCATCACCAACCGGCCCCGGCACGTCCTGGAACTGCTCGGGCGTGAGGTCGGTTGAGCGGCACTAGTCGGCGCGGCGGCCAGCCGCTACCCTCTGGCGGTGAATGCACTCTGTCACCACTGGTGACTTCAGGCACAGGAGGGTGGATGACCCAGACGGCCCAGCGGGTGGCTGCGCGCCACCGCACCCTGCGTGTCGAGCACCGCCCCGCGGCCGTACGCGCCACGCGCCGCGCCCTCGTCGAGGACCTGCGCAGCATCAAGGTATCGGCGCACATCGTCGACGAGGCCGAGATCGTCGTGTCCGAGCTGCTCACCAACGCCGTACGGCACGCCCAGCCGATGGGCGATGGGCGAGTGCGCGTGCACTGGGAGGTCAAGGCCGGTGTGGTCGAGCTGGACGTCACCGACGGCGGTGCCCACAGCACCCCCATCCCGCGCCAACCCTCGCGATACTCCACGTCGGGGCGCGGACTGCGCATCGTGCGAGCACTTGCCCACGAGTGGGGAGTCCTGGACGACGAGCGCGGCCGGACGGTGTGGGTCGCACTGGGCGGTCCGTCGCGACGCCGGCGGTTCTGACCCGAGCGGCGGCGGGCCATAGGCTCTACGCCCATGGCTAAGTCCGCACGTCGACGGCAGCCGGCCCGCGCCACGAACGGCGCCACGAACGGCGCGGCGCAGCCGCCGGCCGACGTACCGGTCGTCGGCCAGCGCGAGCCGTGCCCCTGCGGCTCGGGCAAGAAGTACAAGGCGTGCCACGGCCGGCTGCTGCGCCACGACGCCGCGCGCCCGGTGCGGCCCTTCGCCGGGCTGGCCGGTGAGGTGGACTGGGTCGCGCTGCGCGAGATCG
>DAIETC010000090.1 GCA_027345905.1 Kineosporiaceae bacterium
CCGTCGATGGTCACCGTGGCACGCAACAGCGTCCAGGACGGCGTGCGCGTCGCCGCCGTGTGCGGATTCCCCTCCGGCGCGGTCAATCCCGCTGTCAAGGCCCATGAAGCCCAGCTTGCGGTGCTGGATCGCGCGGACGAGATCGACATGGTCATCGACCTCGGCAAGGCCAAGGCCGGCGAGTGGGCGGCCATCGAGAGCGAGATCGCCCTGGTGCGCGCGGCAGCGGCGCCGGCTCTGCTGAAGGTGATCATCGAGTCGGCGGCGCTGACCGATGACGAGATCGTCGCGGCCTGCATGGTGTCCGAGGCTGCCGGCGCCGACTTCGTCAAGACCTCGACCGGGTTTCACCCCAGTGGCGGGGCCAGCGTCGAGGCCGTGCGGCTCATGGCCGGCACTGTCGGTGGCCGCCTGGGCGTCAAGGCCAGCGGCGGCATCCGCACCAGCGGCGACGCCGCGGCGATGCTTGCCGCCGGAGCGACCCGGCTCGGCTGCTCGGCGTCGCGGGCGATCCTCGCCCCCCTGCCCGACTGACTCACTACACCCCCCGGGGTATAGTGGCGCCCACGCGAACCCTCGGGAAGGAACACCATGTGTCGACAGGTCACCTGCCGTAGGTGCGGCAAGCCGACGTGGGCCGGCTGCGGCCAGCACGTCAACCAGGTCATGGCCGGCGTCCCGAAGGCCAAACGCTGCCAGTGCCCCCCGAAGGTGTCCTGGGTCGAGCGCATCTTCGGCGGGCGCAAGACGTCGGTCTGAGCCTCTGCGGGAGCGGCTGAGTCGGTGACAACCCTGAGCGACCGAGTCGGTGACAAACGGGAGCGGCTGAGTCGGTGACAACCGGGCAGACCTCGTGGGTGCAGGCATGGGTGCAGCCAAGTTGCTGTGATCACGACACTCCGGCTGCACCCACGGCTGCACCCATGAGGGGGCCGACCGACACGGTGCCGCGCAAGGGTTCGCGCAACCCGGACATATGGGGCGACGTGTGGCCGGCGCAGGTGCCCGGCGGCTCAGACCAGTGCCGCGTAGCCGGGCTTGATCACACCCTCGATGAGGGCCAGCCGCTCGTCGAACGGGATGAACGCGCTCTTCATCGCGTTCACGGTGACCCAGCGCAGGTCCTCGATGGTCCAGCCGAGCTCGTTCACCAGCAGCTGCAGCTCGCGGGACATGCTGGTGCCACTCATCAGCCGGTTGTCGGTGTTGACCGTCACCCGAAAGCGCAGCCGCTTCAGCAGCCCGATGGGATGCGTGGCGATCGACGCGGCGGCGCCGGTCTGCACGTTGGACGACGGACACAGCTCGAGCGGGATGCGCTTGTCCCGCACGTACGCCGCGAGCAGGCCGAGGCGAACGTCCTGCAGCCGGGCGGCGGCGTCCGCGGCCCGGTCGGCGCCGAACGGGCGCGAGCCCACCCGTAGGTCGTCGACGATCCGGACGCCGTGGCCCAGCCGGTCGGTGCCGCACCACTGGATCGCCTCCCAGATGCTGGGCAGCCCGAAGGCCTCCCCGGCGTGGATCGTGAAGTGCGCGTTCTCCCGGCGCAGGTACTCGAAGGCGTCCAGGTGGCGCGTGGGCGGGTAGCCCGCCTCCGCCCCGGCGATGTCGAAACCAACCACGCCCTGGTCGCGGTAGCGCACGGCGAGCCGGGCGATCTCCAGACCGTTGGCCGCGTGGCGCATGGCGGTCACCAGTGTCCCGATCCGGATCGGGTTGCCCGCCTGTGCCGCCAGCTCGCAGCCGCGACCGAACCCCTCCTGCACGGCCAGCACGACGTCGTCCAGCGACAGCCCGGCACCCAGGTGCTGCTCGGGCGCATAGCGCACCTCGGCGTAGACCACGCCGTCGGCAGCCAGGTCCTGGGCACACTCCGCGGCCACGCGGATCAAGGCGTCGCGGGTCTGCATCACGGCGACCGTGTGCGCGAACGTCTCCAGATAGAGCTCGAGCGAGCCCGAGTCGGCGGCCTCGCGGAACCACGCGCCCAGGCTGGACGCGTCGGGCGCCGGCAGTGCGGCGTAGCCGATGGACGCGGCCAGCTCGACGATCGTCTGCGGTCGCAGCCCGCCGTCCAGGTGGTCGTGCAGCAGGACCTTGGGAGCGCGCCGGACGGTGTCGCTGATCTCGACCTCGGCGGGGGTGATGGGCACCCGCGAAGACTACTGGCGCAGGTGCAAACGCCTCACACGTCGGTGAAGTGCTCGACGTGCGGCGGCCCGGCGAAGTGCGGGCCGATCAGCGCCCGCCACTGGCCGAACCGGTCGCTGGACCGAAAGGCGTCGTGCGCCTGAACCGAGTCCCACTCGACGAGCAACACGAACCGGGTCGACGTCTCGACGCCCTGGGTCATGCGCATGGCACCGCATCCTGGCGTCTGGGCCACCAGGTGGCGGGCCTGCTGGTAGGCCGCAGCGAAGGCCGCCTGCGAGCCGTCGGTCACGTCGATGAGCGCTACTTCGAGAACCATGCGGCCAGCCTCGCACACCGGCGCTCAGTGCGCCGCGACCCGTTCGACCACCAAGGGCAGCAGGTCGGGACGTGAACCCTCCGCAGCGATGAAGTAGCTGCCCTGCAAGACATCCAGGGCGCGGTCGAAACGCTCGGGGGTGTCGGTGTGCAGGGTCATCAAGGGTTCGCCACCGCGGACGACGGCCCCGGGCTTGGCGTGGATCTCGACTCCGGCGCCGGCCTGCACCACGTCCTCCTTGCGGGCCCGTCCGGCGCCCAGCCGCCACGCGGCCACACCGACCGCCATGGCGTCCAGCTGGGTGAGCACCCCGTCTGCCGGCGCGAGCAGGACGTGCTTCTCGCGGGCGCGCGGCAGCTCAGCGTGCGGGTCACCGCCCTGCGCGGCGATCATCCGCCGCCACACGTCCATGGCTCCCCCGTCGCGCAACCGGTCGGCGGGGTCGATGTCCGTGCGCCCTGCCGCGGCGAGCATCTCGCGGGCCAGCGCGAGCGTCAGCTCGACCACGTCCGGCGGTCCCCCGCCCGCGAGCACCTCCAGCGACTCGCGGACCTCCAGCGCGTTGCCGACGGTCAGACCCAGCGGCGTCTGCATGTTGGTGAGCAGCGCCACCGTGTGCACCCCGGCGTCGGTGCCGAGGTCGACCATGGTGCGCGCCAGCACACGGGCATCCTCGACCGTCTTCATGAACGCGCCCGAGCCGACCTTGACGTCCAGCACGAGCGCACCCGTGCCCTCGGCGATCTTCTTGCTCATGATCGAGCTCGCGATCAGCGCGACCGACTCCACGGTGCCGGTGACGTCGCGCAGGGCGTAGAGCTTGCGGTCGGCCGGCACCAGGTCGGCGCCAGCGGCACAGATCACCGCGCCCACGTCGTCCAGCTGGCGCAGCATCTGCTCTGGGCTGAGCTCGGGTCGCCAGCCGCTGATCGACTCCAGCTTGTCGAGGGTGCCCCCGGTGTGGCCGAGCCCGCGCCCCGACAGCTGGGGCACCGCCACCCCGCAGGCGGCGACCAGCGGCGCCAACGGCAGGGTGATCTTGTCCCCTACCCCTCCGGTCGAGTGCTTGTCAGCAGTGGGCCGTGACAGCCCGGAGAAGTCCAGGCGTTCGCCCGAGGCGATCATGGCGTGCGTCCAGCGGGCGATCTCGCGCCGGTTCATGCCCCGCAGCACGATCGCCATCGCCAGCGCCGCCATCTGCTCCTCGGCCAGCCGGCCGTCGGTGTACGCCTGGATCATCCAGTCGATCTGCGGGTCGGTCAGCTCGTGGTCGTCCCGCTTGGCCCGAATGATGTCGACGGCGTCAAAGGCTGCGTTCATGTGGCGATCATCGCGCAGCAGCCCGGACGTCGGCGCCATCGTTCGCGCCCGGCGTACCCCTGCTCACACCAGGCGGCGTGAGCCGGGCGCGACGACGCGCAGCCACCGGTAGCCGTAGCCCTCCAGCGCCAGCTCGACCCGACCCCGGTCGTCCAGGGCGGTCGTGGCGTCCTGCAGCAGGTCGACGAGCACGTGCTCACCGCTGCAGTCGTCCAGGGTGAGCGGAACCGTGCACCCGTGCGGTCCCAGGTTGTGCACGGCGACCATGGTGCCGTCGTCCCAGCGGCAACGGTGGGCGAGCACCGCGGCATGCGGCTGCTCAAGAACCTCGAAATCCGCCCAGCCGAGCTCGGGGCACTCGCGGTAGCGGTGGGTCAGCCGGGTGATGAACGCCAGCAGGGAGTCGGGGTCGCGGCGCTGGTCGGCGACGTTGACGAACTGCGGGCCGAAGGCGCCGCTCACCAGGGGCGCGACCAGCCGGGACGGGCGTGCCTGGCTGAAGCCGCCGCCTCGCCCCGAGCTCCACTGCATCGGGGTGCGCACCGCGGATCGGCCCTGCAGGTCGAGGTTCTCGCCCATCCCGATCTCTTCGCCGTAGAACAGGACCGGGGTGCCGGGCAGCGAGAACAGCAGGCTGTACACCATCTTGATCCGCCGGGGATCGCCGCCGAGCATCGTCGGCAGCCGTCGGCGCAGCCCACGACCGAAGACCTGCATGCTCTCGTCCGGACCGAACGCGGCGAAGACCTCCTGGCGTTCGGACTGGCTGAGCTTGTCCAGCGTCAGCTCGTCGTGGTTGCGCACGAACGTCGCCCACTGGTTGTCGCGCGGCACCGGCGGGCGCTCACGCAGCGCGTCGGCCAGCGGGCCGGCGTCCGTGCGAGCCATCGACAGGTACAGCGCCTGCATGCCGATGAAGTCGAACTGCATGGTCAGCTCGTCGCCCAGGTCGTCGCCGAAGTAGCGCCGCTGGTCGGCGTGCGGCAGGTTCACCTCGCCGAGCAGCATGCCGTCGCCGGTACGCCGGCCGAGGAAGGCGCGCAGCTGGCGCAGGTACTCGTGGGGGTCACGCAGCTGTTTCGGGTCTTCGCCGGTCATGTCCAGCAGGAACGGGACGGCGTCGACGCGAAAGCCTGAAAGCCCCAGCTGCAGCCAGAAACCCATGAGCTTGGCGATCTCGTCGCGCACCTTCGGGTTGGCGATGTTCAGGTCCGGCTGTTGGCGGTAGAAGTGGTGCAGGTAGTACTCGCCCGTCTTCTCCTCGAACTGCCAGACGCTGTTCTCCTTGTCGGGGAAGACCACCTCGGCGGAGGTGTCCGGCGGCGGGTCGCTGCGCCAGACGTAGAAGTCGCGAAAGGGCGAGTTCTTGCTCGCCCTGGCGGACCGGAACCACGGGTGCCGGTCCGAGGTGTGGTTGACCACCAGGTCGGCGATCACGCGGATGCCGCGGTCGCGGCAGGTGCGGATCAGCTCGACCAGGTCGCCGTGGCTGCCGTAGCGCGGGTCGACGCCGTAGAAGTCGGTGATGTCATAGCCGTCGTCGCAGCCCCCGCGCGGGTAGAACGGCATCAGCCACAGGCACGTCACCCCCAGCTCGTTGAGGTAGTCGACGCGCTGGGCCAGCCCCGCGAAGTCGCCGACACCGTCCCCGTCCGCGTCCATGAACGTCTCGACGTCCAGGCAGTACACGACCGCCGTCTTCCACCACAGGTCGCTGGTGTCGGTGATCCGCACTCACGCCTCCAGGTCGAACGCGTCGGGCAGCACCCAGGACATCGGCCGGACGCCGTCGGCGGTGTCGAGCAGGCAGTCCGGGCCGCCGTGCTCCCACAGGAGCTGGCGGCAACGCCCGCACGGCATCAGCGCCAGGCCCTTGGCGTCCACGCAGGCGACCGCGACCAGGCGACCGCCGCCGCTGGCGTGCAGCTGGCTGACCAGCCCGCACTCGGCGCACAGCCCGATGCCGTACGACGCGTTCTCGACGTTGCAGCCCACGACGACCCGCCCGTCGTCGACCAGAGCGGCCGCGCCCACGGGGTAACGCGAGTACGGCGCGTACGCCGAGTGCATCGCGCCAACTGCTTTGGCGCGCAACAGGTCCCAGTCGATGTCAGCCATCCTCACCTCGCCGATAAGGCATACCATCGGCGGCCGGCATGCGCAGCCGCTGGCTGGCCAGGGCCAGCACCAGCAGGGTCGTCACGTACGGCACCGAACCGGTGAGCTGGGAGGGAACCGAGTCGGTCAGCAGGTACACCGCGAGCATGCCGCCGGCACAGCCGAGCGACACCAGGCCCCGCACTGCCCGGCGTCGACGCAGCTGCCACACCGCGAGCAGGGCCAACAGTATCGCGACGAGCAGCAGCAGGGCGTGCACCGCCTGGCCGCCGCGCAGCTGCAGCGCGTCGGCGAAGCCGAACAGCGCCGCGCCCCCCGCCAGGCCACCCGGCCGCCAGTTGCCGAAGATCATGGCGGCCAGCCCGATGTAACCACGGCCGCCGGTCTGGCCCTCCTGGTAGAAGTTCGAGGCGGCCAGGGCCAGGGACGCGCCACCCAGACCGGCGAGGCCACCGGAGATCACCACAGCGACCAGCTTCATCCGGTAGACGTTCACGCCCAGGGACTCGGCCGCGACCGGGCTCTCACCGCACGCGCGCAGCCGCAGCCCGAACGCCGTGCGCCAGAGCACGAAGAAGGTCAGCGGGAACAGCACCACGGCGATCAGCGTGATCCACGACAGGTCAGTCAGCAGGCCGCGCAGGACCCCCGCCAGGTCGGAGACCAGCAGCCAGTGCTTGCCCTCCAAACGCCCCAGTGGAACGTCCACGAAAGGCAGGCCGACACTGCCGATGTCACCAACCGTGGGCGACTGCTTGGTGCTCCCGCCTGGTTGGCCCGCGAAGAAGGCACCGGACAGGAACTGCGTGGCACCTACGGCCAGGATGTTGATGGCCACGCCGGAGACGATGTGATCGACGTTGAACAGCACGGTGGCGATCGCGTGCAGCAGCCCGCCGGCAGCCCCGAAGGCCAGCGCCGCGACCAGCCCCGTCCAAGGCCCCCACTGGTACCCGGCCCACCCCGCACCCCACGTGCCGAGCACCATCATGCCTTCGAGGCCGATGTTGACGACCCCGGCGCGTTCGGACCACAGGCCGCCCAGTCCGGCCATGGCGATCGGCACCGCCAGCCCGAGGGCCGCGCTGACCGCTCCGGACGACGTCAGGTCGCCGGCGCCGCTGACCGCCCGCACGATGGACAGCAGGGCCACCAGCGCAAACGCGCCGAGCGCCGTCCGGGCGGGTGTCAGGCGCACGCCGGCTCGCCACCGCTCAGCGCGGCACCGACCCGGCGCCGCTCCAGCACCTGGGAGTAGCGCCGGACCAGCTCGTAGGCGACGACCACACTGAGCACCGTCGAGCCCTGCATGATGGTGACGACCTCCTTGGGCACTCCCTCCAGGTCGAGAATCTGCGAGGACTGGTCGAGGAACGACCACAACAGCGCGCCCAGGGCGATGCCGACGGGATGGTTGCGGCCGAGCAGGGCGATGGCGATCCCGGTGAAGCCGATGCCGGTCGGGAAGTCCAGCGAGTAGGAGTACGACGCCCCCAGCAGCTGCGGCATGCCGACCAGGCCCGCGCAGCCGCCCGACAGCAGCATGGCCACCACGACCATCTTCTTCACGTTGACCCCGCTGGCGACCGCCGCCGGCGCCGAGCGGCCCGTGGCGCGCAGGTCGAAGCCGAAGCGGGTGCGGTCCAGCAGGACCGCGTACGCCACGCCGACGAGCACCGAGACGACGACGAAACCGAACACCGGCGTCCCAGCGCCGGGAATCAGGTCGATGCCGGGCACCTGCCCGGACGCCGGGATTGGCGGGGTGCCGATGTTGTTGCTGCCCTGCGTCGCGACGGCAAGGCGCCCGGGGGTGAGCAGGTAGGCGATGAGCGCCGTCGAGATGGCGTTCAGCATGATGGTGCTGATCACCTCGCTGACCCCTCGGTAGGCCTTCAGCAGCCCGGCGATCGCCGCCCACATGCCGCCAACTGCCACGGCGACCGTCACGATGAGCAGCAGGTGCAGCGGCCGGGGCAGGTGCACCGCCCCGCCGGCCGCGGCGGCGAGCAACGCGGCCAGCCGGTACTGGCCGTCGACCCCGATGTTGAACAGGTTCATCCGAAAGCCGATCGCGACGGCGACCGCAGCCAGGTAGTAGTAGGAGGCCGTGTTGATGATCAGCACCTGGGTGCGCGGCAGCGCCGCGTAGCCGAGCATCTGCTGCATCGTGGCGAGCGGGCTGTGACCGCTGGCGACCAGCGCCACGGCGGACACGCCCAGCGCGATCAGCAGCGCCAGCGCCGGGGCCAGTGCGGTCAGGGCCACGCGGCGGACGTCGAGCGCGGGCTTCACGCGGCCCCCTGGCCGGGGGGACGCCCGGCGACGGAGCCCGCGCCGGTCATCGCCGAGCCGAGCTGCTCGGGGGTCACGGTGGCCGGGTCGGCGTCGGCGACGATGCGTCCGCGCAGCATGACCTTGAGCCGGTCGGACAGCCCGATCAGCTCGTCCAGGTCGGAGGAGACCAACAGCACAGCCAGGCCGCTGGCCCGCGCCTGACGGATGTGGTCCCAGATCGCCGCCTGGGCCCCGACGTCCACGCCCCGAGTGGGGTGCGCGGCGACCAGCAGCCGCGGGGACCCGCTCATCTCCCGGCCGACCACCAGCTTCTGCTGGTTGCCACCCGACAGTGAGCCGGCGGTCACGTCGACGCCCGGGGTGCGCACGTCGTACTCACGGACGATGCGCTCGGTGTCGGCGCGGGCGGCACCGCGGTCGATCCACCCCCTCCTCGCGCTGGGCGGGGAGGTCTGGTGGCCCAGCACGCGGTTCTCCCACACCGGTGCCTCGAGCAGCAGCCCGTGCCGGGCCCGGTCCTCGGGCACGAAGCCGATGCCCGCCTCCCGACGGGCCCGGGTCGGCCAGGTGGTGATGTCGTCCTCGCCCAGGGTCAGCCGGCCGCTGCTGGCCGGCAGCATGCCCATGACCGCCTCGACCAGCTGGGTCTGGCCGTTGCCCTCGACCCCGGCGATCCCGACGATCTCACCGGCCCGGATGCTCAGGCTGACCTCCTCCAGCACGGCCCGCCCGTGAGCGTCGCGCACGCTCAGCCCGCTGACGTCCAGGACCACCCGCTCGGTCACGGTCGACTCGCGGGTCTGCGGCGAGGGCAGCTCGCTGCCGACCATCAGCTCGGCCAGCTGCCCGGCCGTGACGTCGGCGGGGGTGCGCGTCGCGACGCTCTGGCCCCGTCGCATCACCGTGATCTCGTCGGCGATCTCCAGCACCTCGTCCAGGTGGTGGCTGATGAAGATCACCGTGAAGCCACGGCCGGTGAGTTCGCGGACGGCGCGGAACAGGTCGCGGACCTCCTGCGGCACCAGGACGGCGGTCGGCTCGTCCAGGATGAGGATCCGGGCGCCCCGGTAGAGCACCTTGAGGATCTCGACCCGCTGGCGCTCGCCGACGCCCAGGTCGTCGACCAGGGCATCCGGGCGCACCCCCAGCCCGTACGCCCTGGACAGCTCCAGGATCTTGGTCCGTGCCGCCACGACGTCCAGCCGCAGTCCCTTGCGTGGTTCGGCCCCGAGCACCACGTTCTCGAGCACGGTGAGGTTGTCGGCCAGCATGAAGTGCTGGTGCACCATGCCGATACCCACCGCGATCGCCGCGGCCGGCGAGGTCAGGGCGACCGGCGAACCGTCGACCGCGATGGTTCCCTCGTCGGGGCGTTGCATCCCGTAGAGGATCTTCATCAAGGTCGACTTGCCGGCGCCGTTCTCGCC
>DAIETC010000260.1 GCA_027345905.1 Kineosporiaceae bacterium
CGACCGCCGTGACCCCCGCGCTGGCGACGGTCCCCTGCGCGCCCAGGACGAGCGGTGCCACCACCGCCGTGCTGTCGTCCAGTGCGGCCCGCAGGGCCGGCAACCCGTCGCGCAACAGCACGTGCGGGTCGCAGACGAGCAACAGCTCGCCGGTTGCCAGGCCCAGCCCGACGTTGGTGCCCAGCGCGAACCCGAGGTTGACGGGCATCGGGTGCCAGCGCACCCGGGGGTCGGCCAGGCTCAGGCTCGCCAGGACGCCGCTGCCCGAGCGCCGCGACCCGCCGTCGACCACGATCAGCTCGAGGTCGCCGTCCCACTGCAGCAGTCCCTCGATCCCGCGGACGGCCTCACCGGGGTGGTTGTGCACGGCGAGCACCGCGCTGATCCGGCCGCCGACGCGGTCACGTTCGCGGGCGCCGTCCCAGTCGACCAGGTGCCGGGAGCGGACGACGTAGTCCCAGGTCAGCGGTTCGCGCACGCTGATCCGGGTGGGGTCCTCCCGGTCCTCGCTGTAGATCGCCCCGACGTACGGCAGGTAGGTCAGCTGGCAGGTCTGGCTGAGCCGCAGCACCAGGTCGTAGTCGACGGTGCGGCGCAGGTCCTGCGCGAACCCGCCGACCTCGGCCAGCCGGTCGGCCCGCACGACCAGCACGTTCAGGTCGATGTGGTTGCCCACCAGCAGGTGCTCGCGGCCCCCGTCGAAGGCGCGAAACGTGGTGCGCTTGCCGTCGCGCAGCTCCATGGCCGTGTAGGCACCGTCCAGGTCGCGCCGCTGCATCGCCGACAGCGTGATCCGCAGGAAGTCCGGTTGCCACGTGTTGTCGGAGTCCAGGAACGCCACGTACCTGCCCCGAGCCTGCGCGATGGCGAGGTTGCGCGCCCGGCTGACCCCCGCGTGCTCGCCACGGACCACGCGGATCCTGGCGTCGAAGGCGGTCAGCCCCTGCAGCACGAACGCCGTGTCGTCGGTGGACCCGTCGTCGACGACGATGAGCTCCCACCCGCCGTACGTCTGGGCCTGCACCGAGCGCACCGCGCGGCGCAGGGCCGCTGCCCGGTTCCAGGTCGGCATGACGATGCTGACCAGCGGCTCGTCGATGCTCGCAGCCGGCAGCTGGACGCCGGCGACCTCGTCGAGCAGGGCCTGCTGCTCGCCCTGCGGCATCTGCTGCACCCGGCGCGGGGCGCGGCGCAGCAGCTCCTGCTGCTGCCACACACCGAGGGCTTCGACCGCACGCGCGCGCAGCTGCCCGTACGTCACCTGCTGGTGCGCCAGCCCGACCGGCAGCGGCAGGGGCGTGTCGTCGGTGGCGAACGACATGAAGTGGGCCAGCGGACCTCCGCGGAAGGTGCGCGCCTTCGGGTACTGGCGCAGGTGTTCCATCGGGTCGAACAGGGGGTGCGGGCGCCCCTTGCCGGCGCGTCGGCGCAGGTAGAGGGCGAAGGGGTCGAACGGTCGGGTGTTCCACCGGCGTCGGTCGAACCACTCGGGTTCGAACAACGGCGTCGGGGACAGGCCCAGAGCCCGGCCGTGCCGCACGTAGTCGACGACCGCCAGCAGGTCGGTGCGAAAGCTGCGCCCGCGCTGCAGCTCGTACCAGGGCCGGTCGAACGTGCCGGACGCGAAGATCGTGCGGACCGCGAAGGCCTCGCGCGCGTTGCCGAGCGCCTGGCGCACACCCGGCGCCTCCCGGGCCTTCGGCGGGACGAGTCGGCGGCCGAGCGCGACCAGGCTCACGACGCGTACCCCACTACCCGGCGGGCGAGCGGGCCGAGCTGGGCCGGGCCGACCAGCTCGCCGGGCCGGGCCGGGTACGCGCGCGCGGTGCGCTCGAGGAACTCGCGCACCCCGTCGAAGGCTTGCGGGTAGTGCCTTTCGCACGCCGTCAGCAGCGCCTGCGAGCCCAGCCGGTACGGGTCGTAGCGCAAGGTGTCGATCTTGACCACCGGTAGTCGGGCGTCGCCCAGGGCCCGGTCGGCAAGGGCGGACATCGGGTTCCAGGGCTCCAGTGCGAAACGCGACAGGCTCGACAGCCGCTTTCCCTTGGGCCGAAGCGGAGCGCGGTGGACCGCCCACCACACGTGCCGGGCCCGGGCCGTACGACGGTCGCGGGCCGACTCGGTGTAGTAGCTCGAGATCTCGAACCCGGCATCCAGGATGGCCCGGCTCAGCCCCAGCTCGTAGACCCGGATCACCTGGCTGCGGTCGGAGAGGATCTGCATGTCGGCCCAGAACCGGGTGAACCCCTGCGAGGCGACGACCCAGGGCCGGAAGGCGTAGAAGTAGCTCTGCACGTGCCGGCGCCGGCGCATCGTCTCGGTCAGGCCCCACGCGTCGACGGGACGATCGGCCATGGTGCGCAGGATCGTCGACCAGGGCACCAGGGGGCCGACGTAGCTGTCGTTGCAGATCACCACGAGGTCGTAGCCGCTCAGGTCGCCCGCCGCCTCCAGGCCGTGCTTGTAGCTGTAGAAGTCGTAGCCTTCGTTGCCCCGGTTCACCAGCTCGGCGCGCGAGGTCACCGCGTCGATGACCGCGGGGTCACGAAGACCCGCGGCCGAGACGAGCAGCAGCCGGTCGGCCACCTCGCCCCAGGCCTCCAGTTGGTACAGCACGTGCGGTGCGACCATCGCGTCCGGGTCGTAGTGGGCCATGACGACGAGGGTGCGCACCGGCGCGACTCTACCGCCGAGGGGACCTCGCGGCCCGTCCGCCCCGCGGGCCGGGCCGGGCCGGTGGGTCGAGCAGCCGCTCGGCGCGCGCCAGGGCGCGTTGCCAAGGTGACAGCGGCGCGCGCAGGGACGGTGCCTGCCGCAGCCGGGCGACCAGGTCGGCCACCGGGTCCGCGGCGCCCGCGTCCAGTCCCTCGCCCAGTCCCTCGCCAAGGTTCACGACGCGGGCCGGGCGGTAGGTGCGCACCAGCGGCGCCAGCTGCTGCTCGCGGTAGGCCCCCCAGCCGTCGGGGTCATGGCGCCGGGACCACTCCTGCGGGCCGAGCAGCTGCTCGACGACGACGCCGGCGCGCCCACCCACGGCGAGCTGCGGCCCGGCGACCACCAGGACGAACCGACACCCACCGGCGTCGGCCGACACCCGCGGCAGCAGGTGCACCAGCGCGGCCAGGTCTGACTGCGACCACCGCGCACACTCCAGGACGACGATGGGCAGCTCGTCGAGCGCCGGGCCGGACCGCGCCGCCCACGTGCCGGCGCGCAGGCCGGGGGGTGACACGCCGGCCCCAGCGACCAACGCCACTACCGCATCGACCGCGCGCCCGGCGTACTCGCGTACCCGCGGGTGCCGGCGCACCAGCTCAGCAAGGCGGGTGGGCAGGGTCACGGGCCGGCCGCCGGGTCCAGCAGGCCTTCGATGGCCGACTGCGCCACGCCCGCCCCGTTGGGCTGGTGCACCGCGGCCAGGGCCGCCGCCATCTGGGCACGCCCTGCCGGGTCGGCGAGCTCGTCGACGACGCGCTGGACGCCCGCGCCGTCGAGGGCGCCGACGTCCAGGCCCACACCAGCAGCCTGCGCCCACCGGGCCCGCGCCGCCTGGTCGTCCATGCCGGTCGCGGTGTTGGCGACGAACGCGGTCGGGACGCCGTGCCCGACCAGCTCGTGGAAGGAGTTGTAACCGGCCGCGGCCACGGCAAGGTCGACCGCCCGCAGGTAGCGGCTGACCGGGTAGAGCGAGACGCCCCGCACGCCCGGCGGCAGCGCGCCGTCCGCGGCGGCGATGCTCGGGCGGGTCACCACGACCTGCAGGCCAGGGACCGAGGTCAGGCCACGCACGACCCGGCCGACGTCCGACTCGACGTCGTTGATCCGGCCCACGCCCAGCGTCACCAGCGCCGTCGGCCGGTCCGGGTCGACGCCCAGCGCGGCGGCCGCCTGCGCGCGGGACACCAGGTCCTCGTCGTCGAGCAGGGTCACCGGCCCCACCCGCACGGCGTCCGTGCGCCCGGCCGTGGCGCCCTGGTCGAACGAAGCGGCCAGCTCGCCGGGCTCGACGACCAGGTCGAACGCGCTGCTGGTGGCCAGCTGGCGCCGGCCCAGGCCCGGCAGCCACATTGCCCGGCGCGACCAGACCAGCCGCACCCGGGGCAGGACCGTGCGGGCGGCCAGCAGCCCGTCGTATGGGTACACGCCGTCGAACACGACGACGTCGGGGCGCTCGCGGCGCAGCACCTGCGCGAAACGCTGGGCGAACACCAGGCGCCAGCGCCGCGAACCGATGCCGAGGTCGTCGCGTGAGGGCAGGTACTCGAAGTCCAGGCCCTCGTCGGCCACGAGCGGCACCGCCCGCGACATCGACACGACGTACGGTCGCACCCTGCTGGTGCGCCGGCGGGCCATCGCCATCAACCGGGTCAAGTGGCCCATGCCCAGCCCGTTGGACGACACGTACATCACGTCCCGGGTATTCACGCCGGGCCCTCGACCCGGCTGGTGAGGAACCCCACCCCCCACGACAGGTGCATCACGGCCAGCACCGGCGGCAGCAGCGCGCGCGAGCGCCACGGCAGCCCGGGTTCGATGAGCAGCGAACCGACCACGAGCGCGCCGAGGTATCCGGCCGCAAGCAGCACAGCGAGCGGCAGCCAGGGGCTGATCAGCACGCTGCCCAGCAAGGCGACGGTGAGCGCAGGGGGCGCCAGGTAACGCGCCGACATGGTGCCCGGGTGGTGCCGGGCCACGGCCCGGCGCCAGCGCCCGTACTGGAAGTACTGGCGGGCCAGGGCGCGCAGGTCGGCGCGCGGGCGGTAGGTGACCCGCAGCTCGGGCGTGAACCACACCGTGCCGCCGCTGCTGCGGATCCGGTGGTTCATCTCCCAGTCCTGGGCGCGGGCGAAGTGCTCGTCGTAGCCGCCGACCCGGTCGAGGGCGCTACGGCGAAAGACCCCCAGGTAGACGGTCTCGGCCGGCCCGGCCTCGCCGCCGGTGTGGAACGGCGCGCTGCCCACGCCGAGCCGGCTGCGCATGGCGGCGGCCACAGCCCGCTCCACGTGGGTGAGGCCCTGCGCGTCCATGATGCCGCCCACGTTGTCCGCGCCGGTCTGCTCCAGCAGCGCAAGCGCCGTGCGCAGGTAGTGCGCGGGCAGCACCGCGTGCCCGTCGACCCGGGCGATGACCGGGTGGCTGCTCGCGGCGACCGCAGCGTTGAGCGCGCTTGGGGTGCTGCCGCTGGGGTTGCGCACCAGGCGCACCCGCGGGTCGGCGGCCGCCAGCTCGCCAGCCACCGCGTCGGTGCGGTCGGTGGACGGGCCGAGGGCCAGGACGAGCTCGAGGTCGCCGTCCAGGTCCTGCTCGAGCACCCGGGCGACGGCCTCACGCAGGTGCCGCTCCTCGTTGAGCACCGGCATCACGACGCTGACGCAGGTGGGCTGCCCGCCGGGGGTCGTCATGGCGCCAGCAGGGTACCGCTGAGAGTCCTGGCCGGCGTCGATCACCCGGCGCTGCACACCGACTTCGCGTCGACTGGCGTCGCCGCTGCCGCGCTTGCCCCGGACGGCGTCGCCGTGGCAGCAGGTGCGGTCGGCGCCGACGGCGCCTTGCTGGCCGCGACCGCCGGGTGTTTGGCCGCGGGCCGCAGGGCCGACTGCACCGTACGCCGGATCAGCGCGAAGTCCGGTCGCGCCGGCCAGATCAGCGGGGGCACGAACTGGACGCTGGTCACCTTCTGCGAGCGGGCCTTCAGCGCCAGGTCGGCAAGAGACCCCAGCTCGCTCTGCGGGATGTCGGTGCTGACGACCTTGGCGCTGGCCGTCGCGATCCCCTGGAACTTCAGCAGCACGGTCTGCGGGTCCATCTGGGCGAGCATCGCGGTCATCGTGCACCGCTGGCGGGCCATCCGGTCGTAGTCGCTCGCGCCGGTGCGCGAGCGGGCGAACCACAACGCGTGGTAGCCGTCCAGGTGGTGCCGCCCCGCCGGGATGTACCCGCTGATCGGCGAGGTCTCACCGCCGATCGGCACCGGTCTGGTCACGTTCACGGTCAGGCCGCCCATCGCGTTGACCAGGTCGCTGAAGCCGCGCAGGTCGATCAGGACGTAGTAGTCGACGCTGAGGCCGCTGATCGCCGAGATGGCGTCCTTGGTGGCCTGCGCCCCCGGGTCCTTGACGCTGGGCGGGTAGATGCCCGGGTGGTCGGTGGCGTAGGTGTAGACCGCGTTCAGCAGGCACTTGTCACCACAGTCGTAGCCGTTGGGCAGCGCCTGGTGCATCGGCGAGTCGGCGGGGAACGGGATGTTCTCCAGGTTGCGCGGGAACGAGAACATGACGCTGCGGCCGGTCTTGGCGTCGACGCTGACCAAGGTCATCGAGTCGGGCCGGGTGCCCACGCGGTCCTTCCCGGAGTCGCCACCGAGCAGCAGGATGTTGTACCGCCCGTCGTGAACCGCACCGACGGCGGTGCTGGCGAAGACACCCGCGAGGACGTCGCGTCCGACCCACACCTGGCGTGCGGCGTACGCCATCGGGCCCGAGGTGACCAGCACGAGCGAGACGGCCATGACGGCGACCGCCCGGCGCGCGTTGACCGGCTGCAGGGTGGGAGCGCCCAGGCGCCAGGCGTCGGCGAAGAACAGCGGCCAGCTCAAGGCCCCGAGGGCGAGCAGCACGGTGAAGGCCAACAGCACCCACGAGCTGGTCACCAGCGACAGGGCCAGCCGCCGGTCCAGCAGTCCCAGCAGTCCCGCCCCCACCAGGGCGCACAGCACCGCGAGCCAGACCCGAAGGCCCAATCGCCCCATCCGGCGGTTGCCGGCCATCACCTGCGCCGCGCCGGGCAGCGCGAGCGTCATCAGCAGCAGGAGCACCGCGCGCCGGATGCGCAGCGGCCGGCTGAGCAGTTCTGGCGATCGCATGGGCGTGGACGTCGGGCGCGGGCGGGTCGCCACGGCGGAGCTGCTCATGATGACCGAGTATCTGTCATGGGGGCCCGCCGACGAAGGTAGCGAGCCGCGTGTCACGGCGAGATTTCACTACCTGAGCAGCTGACGGGCCATCACCAGGCGCTGGATCTGGTTGGTGCCCTCGTAGATCTGGGTGATCTTGGCGTCGCGCATCATCCGCTCGAGCGGGAAGTCCTTGACGTAGCCGGCCCCGCCAAGCAGCTGCACCGCGTCGGTGGTGACCTGCATCGCCACGTCCGAGGCGTAGCACTTGGCGGCCGCGCCGAAGAACGGCAGGTCGTCGTCGCCGCGCTCGCTCTTGGCCGCCGCCACGTACACCAGCTGGCGCGCGGCCTCCAGCGTCATCGCCATGTCCGCCAGCATGAACTGGACGCCTTGGAAGTCGGCGACGGCCTTACCGAACTGGCGGCGCTGTTTGACATATGTCAGTGCGTGGTCCAGCGCGCCCTGGGCGATGCCGACGGCCTGGGCGCCGATGGTGACGCGGGTGTGGTCCAGGGTGCGCAGCGCGAGCGGCAGCCCCTCGCCGCGCTCGCCGACCAGCCGGTCGGCGGGGATCCGGCAGTGGTCGAAGTGCAGCTCACGGGTCGGGCTGCCCTTGATGCCCATCTTGCGCTCGGGCTCGCCGAAGGTGAGGCCCTCGTCGTCCGCATGCACGACGAACGCGCTGACCCCGTGGCCCCGCGGGGCGTCCGGGTCGGTGACCGCGAGCACCGTGTAGTACTGGCTGACGCCGGCGTTGGTGATCCAGGACTTCTGCCCGCTGAGCACAAACCCGTCGCCGTCCTCGCTGGCCCGACAGCGCATGCTCGCGGTGTCGCTGCCCGCCTCGCGCTCGGACAGCGCGTAGCTGAACATCGCCTCCCCGCTCGCCACCGGCGGCAGGTAGCGCGCCTTGAGCTCCTGCGAGGCCGCCAGCAGCAGCGGCATCGTGCCGAGCTTGTTGACCGCGGGGATCAGCGAGGACGATGCGCAGCCGCGCGCGACCTCCTCGATGACGATGCAGGTGGCCAGCGCGTCGGCACCCGCCCCGCCGTACTGCTCGGGCAGGTGCGGTGCGTGAAAGTCCGCGTCCCGCAGGGCGTCGTACGCCTGTTGGGGGAAGACGCCGCGCTCATCCACGTCGGCGGCGTGCGGCGCGACCTTCGCCTGGACGACGGCACGCACCGCCTCGCGCAGGGCCTGGTGGTCCTCGCTGAGCCGGAACAGGTCGACGTCGCTCACGCGGGGAAGGTTACCCGCGGGAGGTCCCCACGTCAGCGCAGCGCCGGTATGACCTCGGTCTCGAACAGCTCCAGGCTCGAGCGGTCGTACGCGGCGTCCACGAAGTAGCAGATCGCGTAGGTCATGCCGAGGTCTCGCATCCTGCGCAGGGTCGCGACGATCTGCTCGGGCGTGCCGACCGCCGGTCCGGAGCGGAACGACTCGACGACCTCGTCCACCTTGTCGGCGGGCAGCAGCGCGGCGTAGTGCTCACGGATCCACTGCAGCCGCTGCTGCACCTGCGCGTCGTCGCGCCCGATGACCACGTTGTAGCTCGCTGAACGGGTGATGGCGCTGAAGTCGGTGCCGACCTGAGAACAGTGCTCGGCGAGGATCTGGGACTTTCGGGCGAACCCCTCCGGCTCGCCGTCGAAGTTCGTGTACGACGCGTACTGAGCCGCGACGCGCAGGGTCTTCTTCTCGCCACCACCGGCGACCCACACGGGGATCCCGTTCTCCTGCAAGGGAAGCGGCTGGCAGATGGCTCCGTCGACCTGGTAGTGCCGACCGTCGAGCTTGGCGGTGCCCGTCGACCAGAGCTGCCGCATGATCTGCACCCCCTCGTCCAGGGCGCCGATCCGCTCGCCGGCGGTGGGGAACCCGTACCCGTAGGCGCGCCACTCGTGGTCGTACCAGCCCGCGCCGATGCCCATCTCGACCCGTCCCCCGCTGACGACGTCCACCGTGGCCGCAACCTTCGCGAGGTAGGCGGGGTTGCGGTAGCCCATGCACGTGCACATCTGGCCCAGGCGCACCCTGCTGGTGCTGGCGGCGAACGCCGCCATCAGCGACCACGCCTCGTGCGTGGCCTGGTCACTCGGGTCCGGGACGGTGTGGAAGTGGTCGTACACCCACAGCGAGTCCCAGGCCTGGCCGGCATCGGCGGCCTGCGCGAGGTCGCGCATCACCGGCCACTGGTCGGCGGGAGCGATGCCCGCGAGGTCCATCCGCCAGCCCTGCGGCACGAAGAGTCCGAATCGCATGCGCCCAGGCTATGGCCACGGCGCCACCGGTACGCTCCGGGGCATGTCGCTGCGCCTCACGGTCGTCGGAACGGGGTACCTCGGTGCGGTCCACGCTGCGGCCATGGCCGAGCTCGGGCACGAGGTCGTCGCCGTCGACGTCGACGAGGCGAAGATCGCCATGCTGGCCCGCGGCCAGGCACCCTTCTTCGAGCCGGGCCTGCCCGAGCTGCTCGAGCGGGCCCTGTCCACCGGCCGGCTGCGGTTCACCACCGACTACGCGCAGGCCGCGGACGCCGACGTCCACTTCGTCTGTGTGGGGACACCGCAGCGCGCCGGCGAGTTCGCCGCGGACCTGCGGTACGTCGATGCCGCGTTCGGCGAGCTGGCCAAGCACCTGCAGCGGCCCACCCTGCTCGTCGGCAAGTCCACGGTCCCGGTCGGGACGGCGGCCCGCATGGCCGAGCTGGCGCGCAGCACCGCCCCGGCCGGCGCCGACGTCATGCTCGCGTGGAACCCGGAGTTCCTGCGCGAGGGGTTCGCGGTCAAGGACACACTGCACCCCGACCGCCTGGTGTACGGGGTCGAGGCCGGCGCGCGGGGGGAGCGGGCCCGTGACCTGCTCGACGAGGTGTACGCCGCCAGCCTGATCGAGGGCACACCGCGGATCGTCACTGACTACGCCACAGCCGAGCTGGTCAAGGCGGCCGCCAACTCGTTCCTGGCCACCAAGATCTCGTTCATCAACGCCATGTCGGAGGTCTGCGAAGCCGCTGGTGCCGACGTCACGGCGCTGGCCGACGCGATCGGGCACGACGAGCGGATCGGTCGCAAGTTCCTCGGTGCGGGTATCGGCTTCGGCGGGGGCTGCCTGCCCAAGGACATCCGGGCCTTCATGGCGCGGGCCGGCGAGCTGGGCGCCGACCAGGCCCTCACCTTCCTGCGCGAGGTCGACGCGATCAACATGCGCCGGCGGGCCCGGATGGTCGAGATCGCCCGCGAGCAGTGCGACGGCAGCTTCATGGGCAAGCGGGTCGCCGTGCTCGGCGCCGCCTTCAAGCCGGACAGTGACGACACCCGCGACTCCCCCGCCCTGTCGGTGGCCGCGCAGGTGCGCCTGCAGGGGGCGCACGTGACGGTGCACGACCCCGAGGCCATGGACAACGCCCGCCGCGCCTGGCCCGACCTGTCGTACGCGACGAGCGCGCTGGCCGCGGCCGAGGGCGCCCACGTCGTCCTGCACCTGACCGAGTGGCGCGAGTATCGCGAGCTCGACCCGGCCGTCGTCGGCCAGGTCGTGGCCGCCAAGCGCATCGTCGACGGGCGCAACGCCCTGGACGGCCAGCGCTGGCGGGACGCCGGCTGGGCCTACCGAGCCCTGGGCCGCCCCCAGACGTGAGCCACGCCAACGACCCCGCCGTCGTACGCCGGCTGCTGAGCACGCCGGCCACCTGGGCGGTCGTGGGGCTGTCGGCCAACCGCGAGCGGGTCGCGCACGGGGTCAGCGCGTGGCTGCGCGAACAGCTCGCGATGCGGGTGCTGGCGGTGAACCCGCGCGGCGAAGGCGTCTTCGGCGAGGCCGGGTTTCGTTCTCTGGCAGCCATTCCGGACGCCGAACGGGTGAGCGTCGTGGACTGCTTCGTGAACAGCCGCAGAGTGGGCGCGGTCGTCGACGAGGCGATCGCCCACCGCGACCGACTGGGCATCGAGGCCGTGTGGCTGCAGCTGGGGGTGGTCGACGAGGCGGCGGCGGCCCGGGCGGCGCTCGCCGGCCTGCAGGTCGTGATGGACACCTGCCCCAAACTCGAGGCTCCGGGGCTGGGGCTGCTCGCCCACTGACCGACGACCGGCCGAGTTCAGGCCAGGTCGCGTGCCTGCGGGTGGCGCAGCAGCCAACCGGCCCAGGCGGACTCCACCATGTCGTGCAGGTCGTAGCAGGCGCTCCAGCCCAGCTGCTCGCGGATCGCGTCGGCGGACGCCACGGCGCGCGCCGGGTCCCCCGGGCGCCGGGGCGCGACCTGCGCTGTGGTGTCCAGGCCGGTGACCTCCCCGATCACCTTCAGCACCTCGAGCACCGACGACCCCTGCCCCCGGCCGATGTTCAGGGCCAGCGACGCCCCGCCCCGCTCCAGGTGCCGGGCGGCCGCCACGTGCGCCGTGGCGATGTCGGACACGTGGATGTAGTCCCGCACGCAGGTCCCGTCCGGCGTGGGGTAGTCGTCGCCGAACACCAGGGGCGCCTTCCTGGCGGTCAGCCGTTCGAACACCATCGGGATCAGGTTGAGCACCTCGGGGTCGCCGAGCTCGGCGCTGGCCGCACCTGCGACGTTGAAGTACCGCAGGCTCACCGTCCGCACGCCGTACGCCCCCTCGGCGTCGTGCGCGAGCCACTCGCCCACGACCTTGGTCTGTCCGTACGGCGACTCCGGCGCCAGCGGTTCCCCCTCCGTGACCAGCTCGGACTGCGGTGACCCGTACGTCGCGGCCGAGGAGGAGAACACGAACCGCTGCACCCCGGCGTCCCGCATCGCCTCCATCAAGGTTAGCTGGCCGAGGACGTTCTGGCGGAAGTAGAAGTAGGGGTCGGCGACGCTCTCGCCGACCTGCTTCTTGGCCGCGATGTGCACGACGCCGTCCACGTCGTGCTCGGCCAGCGCCCGCTCGACCGCGTCGCGGTCCAGCAGGCTGGCTCGCACCAGCGGGACCCCCGGCACACGGGCGGCGTCGCCCGTCGACAGGTCGTCGATCACGACCACGTCGATCTGCTCGGCGCGCAGCGCCTGCACGACGTGCGCCCCGATGTACCCCGCCCCGCCCGTCACCAGCCACGTCATGGCGTCGAACCTACCGCCCCCACTCCCTGGCACTTGTGACGGCGTGTCAACCTCTCAGGAGCCCGTGAGGCGTTGACACGCCGTCACAAGTGGGCAAGGGGGGAGGGGGACGACGCTCGCTCAGTCCGGGGCGAAACCCGTCCGGCCGCTGCGGCGGGCACGCAGGCGCTCGCCCTTGGCGCGCGCCTGCGCGTTGAGGTCGCCCTGGAAGGCGGTCAACTGCTCGCGCAGCCGCTGCGCCAGGTCGTCGGTGCCGGTCGCCAGGATCCGCACCGCCAGCAGCCCGGCGTTGCGCGCCCCCCCGATCGACACCGTCGCCACCGGCACGCCGGCAGGCATCTGCACGATC
>DAIETC010000104.1 GCA_027345905.1 Kineosporiaceae bacterium
GGCTGCGGATCGGGTCGGCTCACGCCGGGCCGGCGACCGCGGCTATCGGGGCGGGGGAGGGGGTGCCCGAGCCGTCCCGGCGCCCGAGGGCCTGAGGCAGCTCCAGGGGCGCGCCGCTGCCGGTGCTCGCCCGCACCGGCGACGGACCGGCCCACGCGAGCACGAGGATGTCTTCGCCGCGTAGGAACCGGTGGCAGCGCACGCCGGCGGTGGCCCGGCCTTTGACGGGGTACTGCGACAGCGGGGTCACCTTCACCGAGCCGGCGTCGGTGCCCGGAAGGGCCGCGGAGGACCCGGCGACCGTGACGAGCACCGGGTCGGGAGCGTCGTGCGCCACCGCCCCGAACCACACCACTCGGGCCTCGGACGCCAGCTTGATACCCGCCATACCAGCGGCGGGTCGACCCTGCGGGCGGACCGCGTCGGCGCGAAAGCGCAGCAGCTGCGCGTCGGAGGTGACGAACACCAAGTCGGCGGCGTCGCCGGTCAGCTGGATCGCCCCGACCAGCTCGTCACCGTCGCGCAACCCGATGACCTCCCAGTCCGCTCGACCGCCGGGGTGGTCGGGGACCACCCGTTTGACCACGCCAGCTGCGCTGCCCACCGCCAGCCCCCCGGCGTCAGGGGCCAGGGACACGAGCGCAAGCGCACGCTCGGTGGCCGGCAGGTCGACAAACGCCCCAAGCGGTGCGCCCCCGGAGAGGTTCGGTGCGGCATGGGTCGGTGGCAGCAGCGGCAGCTCGAGCGCGGACAGCCGCAGCACCCGGCCACGCGAGGTCACCAGTCCGACGTCGGCCCGCGCGGTGGCGCGCACGGCACTGAGGATCGTGTCGTGCGTGGCGCGTTCGGTGCCGGCGACCAGCGGGCCATCGTCGCCGGTGCGGGCCAGCAGCCCGGTCGAGGACAGCAGCACCCAGCAGGGGTCGTCACCGACCTCCATCGGGTTGGCGGTGGTGGCCTGCGCACCCGCGGCGGCCAGCAGCACCGTACGCCGAGGTGTCCCGTGCGCCTTCGCGACCTCCGCCAGCTCGTCGCTGACCACCGAGCGCAGCAGCGCGTCGTCGCCGAGGATCGCCTGCAGCTGCTCGATCTGACGGCGCAGCTCGTCCTGCTCGGCCTCCAGCTCGATCCGGCTGAACTTCGTCAGCCGGCGCAGCCGCAGCTCGAGGATGTAGTCCGCTTGCAACGTGGACAGGTCGAACACCTGCTCCAGTCGGGTGCGCGCCGACTCGGGGTCGTCACTGGAGCGGATGATCGCGATCACCTCGTCAATCTCCAGGATCGCCACGAGCAACCCCTCGACCAGGTGGAGCCGCTCTTCGCGCCGACGCAGCCGGTAGGCGCTGCGCCGGCGCACGACAGCGAGGCGGAACTCGACGTACACGGACAGCAGCTCGCGCAGCCCCAGCGTGCGGGGCTGGCCGTCGACCAGGGCGACGTTGTTGATCCCGAACGAGTCCTCCATCGGGGTGAGCCGGTAGAGCTGTTCGAGCACGGCGTCGGGGTTGAACCCGGTCTTCACCTCGATCACCAGGCGCAGCCCATGGCTGCGGTCGGTCAGGTCGGTGACCGCGCTGATGCCCTGCAGCCGCTTGGCCCCGACGAGATCCTTGATCTTCTCGATGACCTTCTCGGGCCCGATCGTGTAGGGCAGCTCGGTGACGACGATGCCCTGCCGGCGCGGGCTCAACGACTCGATGCGCGCCGTCGCGCGCGTGCGGAAGCTGCCGCGCCCGGATGTGTAAGCCTCGCGGACCCCGTCCAGGCCCACGATGCGCCCGCCGGTCGGCAGGTCGGGCCCGGGCACGAACCGCATCAGGTCGTCGAGGGTCGCCTCGGGGTGCGCGATCAGGTGCCGGGCCGCGCCGACCACCTCGACCAGGTTGTGCGGCGCCATGTTCGTCGCCATGCCGACCGCGATCCCGCTCGCGCCGTTGACCAGCAGGTTCGGGAACGCCGCGGGCAGCACCTGCGGCTGGGTCATCGAGTCGTCGTAGTTGGGGACGACGTCGACGGTGTCCTCGTCCAGCGCCGTCGTCATCAGCAGCGCGGCCGGCGCCAGACGCGCCTCGGTGTATCTCATCGCTGCCGGGCCGTCGTCCGCGGATCCGAAGTTCCCGTGCCCGTCAACTAACGGCAGGCGCATCGAGAACGGCTGCGCCATGCGCACCAGGGCGTCGTAGATCGAGGCGTCGCCATGCGGGTGGAACTTGCCCATCGCGTCGCCGACCACCCGCGAGCTCTTGACGTGGCCGCGGTCGGGGCGTAACCCCATCTCGGACATCGAGTACAGGATCCGCCGCTGCACCGGCTTGAGGCCGTCCCGCGCGTCCGGGAGCGCCCGCGAGTAGATGACCGAGTAGGCGTACTCCAAGAACGAGCCCTGCATCTCGGTCTCGACGTCGATGTCGATGATGCGCTCGGCGAAGTCACCGGAGGGGGGCGGTGCGGCGGAGGGTCGGCGAGCCATGGGCCCATCATCTACGACACCGCCGACAATCCCCGTCAGGCTCAGCCGGTGAAGGGCACCCCGAACCGGCCCTCGTGCACGACCTCCAGCAGCGGACGTCGGCGCCGACGGGCCCGCACGGAACGCTCACCAGGCGCCGGGTAGCCGACGCTCACGACGCCGACCGGCGTGCGGCCGGCGGGCACGGCGAACGCCTCGCGCAGGGCGTCGTGGCGCGCGGGCGGCACCCCGAAGAAGCAGCCGCCCAGACCGGCGTCGACCGCGGTGAGCAGCATCAGCAGCGCGGCCATGCCGGTGTCGACGTCCCAGTACGGCACCGGCCAGCGGGCCGGGTCGCGGTCGGTCCAGCCCTTGTCGGGCTCGGCGTACCGGTCGAGGTAGGCCCCGGCGTCCGACCAGCACACGACGAGCAGCGGTGCGCTGCTCATCCCGCGCAGCCAGGAGTCGGGCGCCCCGGCGCCGGCGGTGACGGCCCAGAACAGCTCCCGGTCGGGGGCCGAGCGCAGCACCAGGAAGTCCCAGCCCTGGCTGAAGCCGGCGCTGGGCGCCCGGACCGCGTGCTCCAGCAGCCGGGCCACGACGGCCTGCGGCACGGGCCGGTCGGGGTCGTAGCTGCGCACCATGCGGCGGCGGCGAATTGACTCGCGGAGCTCCATGGCGCGATGCTCGCACCTACCACCGGTAGCCCACCAGGAGGTGACGTGCCCGCCCCCGGCCCCGACCTGCTGGCCGCCGCCACTCGGATGGCCCGTGAGCGGCTGGCCCCTGGCGCGGCCGCCGTCGACGCTTCCACGGTGCGCCGCGCGGACC
>DAIETC010000108.1 GCA_027345905.1 Kineosporiaceae bacterium
CGTCCGCGCCTCGATGGCCCGGGTGCGGTGATGAGTGCGGTGACGAGCACGAAGCAGTCGCGGGCGCAGGCAGTCCGCGACCGTTACCTGGAGGTGTTCGGCTCCGTCCCCGACGCCATCGAGCGCCGGCTCGCCCTCGCCGAGGCAAGCGGCCGGATGGACGCGGTCGAGGCCATCGAGAACCTGCGTCGGGTCCTGCTGGGGGGCAACCCGCTGGAGCCACGTGTGCAGCAACTGGTGCACTTCGGCCAACTGCTGGCGCTGGGCCGGCCCGGCCCGGCCCGGTTGCATGCGGGCGCCGCCCTGCGTGCCGGCGCCAGCCTCGCGGACCTGGTCGGGGTCGTCGAGACGTCCCTGGTCACCGCCGGCATGCCGGCGTACGGGCTCGGCGTGGACATCCTCGCCGAGTTCGACCAACCGACTGCGGCCCAGTCCCCACAGGACGCGTCGTCATGAGTGGCGAGGCTGAAATGTGGGACCGCCGCTTCGCTGAGCAGCCGTGGCCCACCGAGGCAGACCCGTTCCTGGTCGAGCTGGCCCAGCCTCTGCCTGCCGGGCGCGCCCTCGACATCGCCAGCGGGCCGGGGCGTAACAGCCTGTGGCTGGCCGACCGCGGCTGGCAGGCCACGGCCGTGGATGCCTCGCAGGTCGCCCTGGCTCAGGCACGCCAGCGCGCCGCCGACCTTGGCGTCCCCGTGCAGACCGTGCAGGCGGACGTGACCACATGGCGACCGGACCCAGCGGCCTACGACCTGGTCGTGGTCGCCAACCTGCATCCGGGGGTCAGCATGCTTCGTCAGGTGCTCACGAATGCCGCAGCAGCGCTCGTGCCCGGAGGTCACCTGTTCGTGGTCGGCCATGACCTGGTCAATCTCGGGCGGCACGGTCCCCCCGACGCCGAGCGGCTGCTCAGCCCGGACCGCTTGGCCGCTGCTATCCCCGACGAGCTGCAGGTCGAACGGCTGGAGCGGCGCACGCGCCCGGCGGATGACGGCAGCGGGGGCGAGCCGGATGTCGCGGTATTCGCCTGGGCTGTCAAGAAGTCGTCCTGAGCGGGCCTCTCGTGGACCGCGACCAGGCGCTCCCCTCGCTGGCGAGCACGGCCGACAACCCAGGTGTGGGGTACCTACTGGGGGTTGCGCACCGTGCCCGGCGACGGGCCTGGGAGGCCGACTTGGCCGATCTGGGCCTGACCGCTCCCCAGTCCGCCGTGCTGCGCCTGCTCGCCGCTCGGCCGGGAGCTGGGGTCCGCTGGCTCAGCCGGGCACTCGTCACCGATCCGATGAACGTCCAACGCATCGCGATGACCTTGTTGGCTGCCGGGTTCTGTGAGGTCCGACCTGATCCGGACGACGGCCGGCGCCGGCCGCTGCACCTCACCGACGCGGGGCAGCGCCTGGCCGCCCTGGTCACCACCCGGGCAGAGGATGCGGAGCGCCGTTTGGTCACGCGGCTGGGCGCTCGGGAGTACGCGGCGTTGACCACCGGCCTACGCCGGCTGCTGGAGCTGGAGCGGTCGGCGAACGCACATCCCTCTGCAGCGTCCCCCGCGGGCCCGCGCGTTTCCGGCTAATACCCCGGCGGGTATACTGAACACTCTCACCCAGCGCTGGACCTCAGATCCGTGAAGGAGTTCCATGCGCACTCGTCTGTGCGTCCCTGGAGGGCCGGCATGAGCGCCGCGCTCGTTCTCGGTCTCGTCATCGGCGTGCTCCTGGGCCTGCTGGGCGGCGGCGGGTCCATCCTGGCCGTGCCCGCCCTGGTCTACGGGGCCGGCGTGCCGCTGGCCGCCGCGGTGCCGACGTCCCTGCTCGTCGTCGGTGTCTCGTCGGCGACCGCGGTTCTGCCGCGGCTGCGGTCGGGACAGGTGCGCTGGGGCATCGCCGGGCTGTTCGCGGCCGCCGGCGCCGGCGCCGCCTTCGTCGGCGCGGCCGTCAACCGGCTGCTCGACCCGCGGGTGGTCCTCGTCGGCTTCGCCGTCCTGATGGTCGCTGCCGGCGCACGGATGCTGCGCGAGCAGGAGGAGGTTGGCGGCGACTGCGCTCTGCCCGGCGGCGGGGTGAACTGGCGCGGCTGCCTGCCCAAGGCCATCGGTTCCGGGGTGGTGGTGGGCTTGCTCACCGGGCTGTTCGGCGTCGGCGGCGGATTCTTGATCATCCCCGCACTGGTGTTGTTGCTCGGCCTGCCGATGACCGCCGCGGTGGGCACCTCCCTGGTGATCATCGTCGCCAACTCGGCGGCGGGGTTCGCCGCCAACGCCGGCCACGGGGCGCTGGACTACCAGATCGCGGGCGCGTTCACCCTGGCCGCGGTCGCCGGGTCGCTGATCGCGGCTCGGATCGGTTCACGGCTGCCGGCCCACCGGCTGCAGCGCTGGTTCGCGTTCCTGGTGTTCGCGGTCGCGATCTTCGTAGCCGCCCAGGCGCAGTTCAACCCCGCTGCCACCGCCTGATCGACCCCGATCTCACAGCGAGCAGCCGACGAGCACCGGCTCGGGCTCCAGCGTCACCCCGAACGCGGCCCGGACGCCGTCGCGCACCT
>DAIETC010000034.1 GCA_027345905.1 Kineosporiaceae bacterium
GTCGTCGGTCAGCATGGCAAAGACCTGCTCGGTGGTTGCCGCGTAAGGGATCTTGGCGTTGACCTGCACGATGCCTCCTGGCAGCCTCTCGGACGTCGGCGCCGCGGTCGGGCGCGGCCCTACGCTACGGGCCATGGACCACAACATGGACGCCGCGCCCGGGCGGGAGTTCGGCGAGGAAGGTGCCCGACTGACCTACGGTACCTACCTGCGGTTACCCCAGCTGCTGAGCCAGCAGCTGCCCGAGTCCGACCCGCCGGCTCACGACGAGCTGCTGTTCATCACCATCCACCAGGTGTATGAGCTGTGGTTCCAACAGCTGCTGTTCGAGCTCGAAGGCGCGCGCGAGGCGATGCTGCAGGGCAGGCTGGCCTGGGCTCGGCATCTGCTGCGCCGGGTCGCCACGATCGAGGACGTGCTCGTCCGGCAGGTGGCGGTGATCGAAACGATGACCCCACAGGACTTCCTGGAGTTTCGGCACCGGCTCGCGCCGGCCAGCGGTTTTCAGTCCGTACAGTTTCGCGAGCTGGAGTTCGTCTCGGGCCACAAGGATCCCGCCTTCCTGCAGCGCTTTCGCGGTCTGACCCAGGACGAGCGCGCCCGCCTGGAACGCCGCCTTGGCGAGCCCACCCTCTGGGATGCCTATCTCACGGTGCTCGAGCGTGCGGGCCTGCCGGTGGGCGAGGAGGATGCGGTCCGCGCGGCGCTGTTGGCAGTGGCCCGGGACCGGCTTCGTTTCGCAGAGCCATGGGAGCTGGCCGAAGGTCTGATCGAACACGACGAGCAGCAGGCGGCGTGGCGCAGTCGACACGTGGCCATGGTGGAACGTCAGATCGGCACGAAGTCCGGCACGGGAGGGTCTTCGGGTGCCCCGTACCTGCGTAGCCGCCTCGAGCTGCGGTTCTATCCGCTGCTCTGGGAGCTTCGCGGCGCCTTGTAGTCCCGCGTGGGCGGGTAGGGTCGCCATGAAGCGCAACGAGGCGCTCCGGCGGGTCAAGGCGAAGGCGTAGAAGACAATGGCCCAGGCAGCGACGCGGTCGCGGAACGTGCGCGAGAGGACCGAGCTGATCGCGAGGGCGGCCGCCGCGGCGCCGAGCGTGGCAGGGCCGTCGGCACGGGCGGGCGTGCAGCACCTCGTCGAGCAGCTGGACGCCTACTACCGGCACGTGCCGGACGAGGACCTGTTCTCTCGCAGTCCCCAGGACCTCCTGGCCGCCATGGCCAGTCATCGGACGCTGGCCGAGCATCGGCCCGTCGGCGTCGCGGCGGTGCGTGTCACGACGCCGCCGCGCGGCGCTGACAGCTGGGCCGGTGGGCACACGGTCGTCGAGGTCGTCACCGACGACATGCCGTTCCTCGTCGACTCGGTGACCGCGGAGCTGAGCCGGGTCGACCGGGCGATCCATCTCGTGGTGCATCCGCAGCTGGTGGTGCGCCGGGATGCTGCCGGTGAGCTCCTGGACGTGCTCGGCCTGCCCGTCGACCAGGAGGACCCCGCCTACGACTGCCACCTGGAGTCGTGGATGCACATCGAGATCGACCGTGAAGCTGATCCGCAGGCGTCCGCGCGCCTCGCCGCCGACGTGCGTCGGGTGCTGGGTGACGTGCGCGACTGCGTCGAGGACTGGCCGCGGATGCGCGCTACGGCGCTCGGCCTGGCGGCCGAGCTGTCCACGTCGCCGCCGGCGGGGGTGGCGGGCGAGGAGGTCGAGGAGGCCCGCCAGCTGTTGGGCTGGCTCGCCGCTGGCAACTTCACGTTCATCGGGTATCGCGAGTACGACCTGCAGGTGCGGGACGGCCAGGAGGCGCTGCGTGCGCTTTCGGGAAGTGGCTTGGGCGTCTTGCGCTACGACCAGCCGATGGCAGGCAACAGCTTCGCCAGGCTCCCCGCCGACGTCCGGGCCAGGGCGCGCGAACCCCACGTGCTCGTCCTGACCAAGGCCAACTCGCGCTCGACCGTGCACCGTCCCGCGCACCTGGACTACATCGGGGTCAAGCGCTTCGACACTGACGGGACCGTCGTGGGCGAACGCCGGTTCCTGGGCCTTTTCACCTCCGCGGCCTACACCGAGAGCGTGACCCGGGTGCCGGTCGTCAGCCGCAAGGTCCAGGAGGTTCTGCGCCGCTCGGGGTTCGCGCCGGAGAGCCACTCCGGCAAGGACCTGATGGTCGTCCTTGAGACGTATCCGCGCGACGAGCTGTTCCAGGCCGACGTCGAGCACTTGCTGGACACGGCGATCAGCGTGCTGCACCTGCAGGAACGTCGACGCACCCGGCTCTTCGTGCGCCGTGATGACTACGGCCGGTTCATGTCCTGCCTGGTCTACCTGCCCCGCGACCGGTACACGACGCAGATCCGCTTGCGGCTGCAGGCGATCCTGTGCGCGGCGTTCGAGGGTGAAAGTGTGGACTACACGACGCGGGTGAGCGAGTCGGTACTCGCCCGGCTGCACTTCGTCGTCCGGACGCCGCGCGATCACCCGGCGCCGGAAGTCGACCTCGAGCAGCTGCAAGCGCGCCTGGTGGCCGCAGCCCGCAGCTGGGAGGAGGACCTGGCCGAGGCGTTGCGGGCGGCCTTGGGGGACGAACGCGCCGAGCCGCTGATTGCCCTCTATGCTGCGGCCTTCCCCGAGGCGTACAAGGAGGACTTCGCCGCGGACGTGGCCGTACGAGACGTGCTCCAGCTGCACGCGCTGAGCGCGGACGGGCCTGCCGCGACCTTGCGCATGAGCCTGTACCGCGAGCCGGGGTCGGGCGAGGACGAGCGCCGGTTGAAGCTGTACCGGCTGCAGCCGTGCTCGCTGACGCAGGTGCTGCCGCTGTTTCGCGACATGGGCCTGGAGGTGACCGACGAGCGTCCCTACGAGCTCACGCCGTCCGCTGGGCGCCGGCTACATCTGTACGACTTCGGTCTGCGCTATGCCGCCTCCGGTGGCGGGTGGGGGGACGAAGGCGCGAACGCCGACGAGGGCGCGTTCCAGGACGCTGTGGCGGCGGTGTGGGACGGGCGGGCGGAGAGCGACGGTTTCAACGCCCTGGTCCTGGGGGCGGGACTGACCTGGCGTCAGGTGGTGGTCCTGCGCGCCTACAGCAAGTACTTGCGGCAGACCGGTCTGACGTTCAGCCAGGAGTACGTGCAGTCCTGCCTGGTTGCCAACGTGGACTTGGCCGGGTTGCTCGTGCAGCTGTTCGAAGCGCGCTTGGACCCCGACCGGTTCGGCGGTGACGCTGCGGCACCGGGCCGCAGCGAGGTGTGCGCCGACCTGACCGAGCGCATCGCCGCGCAGCTGGACGACGTCGCCAGCCTCGACCACGACCGCATCCTGCGCGCCTTGCGGGGAGCGATCGCCGCGACCGTGCGCAGCAGCTTCTTCCAGGTCGACCAACAGGGCCAGCCGCGCTCGTACGTGTCGTTCAAGCTGAACCCTCACGAGGTCCCCGACCTGCCACCCCCGCGGCCGGCCTACGAGATCTGGGTGTACTCCCCGCGCGTGGAGGGGGTGCACCTGCGCTTCGGGGCGGTCGCCCGCGGAGGTCTGCGCTGGAGCGAGCGGCGTGAGGACTTTCGCACCGAGGTGCTCGGGCTGGTCAAGGCGCAGACCGTGAAGAACGCCGTCATCGTGCCCACCGGCGCCAAGGGCGGGTTCGTGCCCAAGGCGCTGCCCGACCCCAGCGACCGGGAGGCCTACCTGGCAGAGGGCATCACGTCGTACCGGACGTTCATCGCGGCCATGCTCGACCTGACCGACACGATCTGCGGCACCGCAGAGCAGGCTCGCGTCGTCCCGCCCCCGCGGGTGGTGCGACACGACGGCGACGACACGTACCTCGTGGTAGCCGCCGACAAGGGAACGGCAACCTTCAGCGACATCGCCAACGAGATGGCATTGTCGTACGGCTTCTGGCTCGGTGACGCCTTCGCCTCCGGCGGTTCGGCGGGTTACGACCACAAGGCGATGGGCATCACCGCCCGCGGCGCGTGGGAGTCGGTCAAACGCCACTTTCGCGAAGCCGGCCTCGACACCCAGAGCGAGGACTTCACCGTCGTCGGCATCGGCGACATGAGCGGGGACGTCTTCGGCAACGGAATGCTGCTGTCCGAGCACATCCGGCTGGTGGCCGCGTTCGACCACCGGCACGTCTTTCTCGACCCCGACCCCGACGCCGTCACCTCGTACGCCGAGCGCCGGCGTCTGTTCGAGCTGCACCGGTCCTCGTGGGCGGACTACGACACGACGCTGCTGCGCCCGGGAGGGGGGGTGTGGCCGCGCAACGCCAAGTCGATACCGGTCAGCGCCGCAGCTGCCGCGGCCCTCGGACTGGGCGAGCAGGCCGCGGCGATGGCGCCGTCGGAGCTGATCAAGGCAATCCTGCGCGCACCGGTCGACCTGCTCTGGAACGGGGGGATCGGCACCTATGTGAAGGCTTCCCACGAGAGCAACCAGGACGTCGGCGACCGCGCGAACGACCTCATCCGCGTTGGGGGCAACGAGCTGCGCTGCCGGGTGGTGGGTGAGGGGGGCAACCTCGGCCTGACCCAGCTCGGGCGTATCGAGGCCGCGTTGCACGGCGTGCGCATCAACACCGACGCGATCGACAACTCGGCTGGCGTCGACACCTCCGACCATGAGGTCAACATAAAGATCCTGCTGGACTCGGTCGTCGCTGACGGCGAGCTGGACCTGGCTGCGCGCAATCAGCTGCTTGCGCAGATGACCGACGAGGTCGCCGCGTTGGTGCTGCGCGACAACTATGAGCAGAACGTGCTGCTCGGCAACGCTCGTGAACAGGCGCGCTCGATGCTGCCGGTGCACGTGCGGCTGATGCGTTCGCTGACCACGCACGGCGGTCTGGACCCCGAGCTGGAGTTCTTGCCGGACGCGAAGGGTCTCGCGCGCCGACACGAGGACGGGCTGGGCCTGACCTCGCCGGAGTTCTCGGTGCTTGTCGCCTACGCCAAGATCACCCTCACCCGCGACCTGCTGGCCAGCGACCTGCCCGACGACCCGTGGCTGGGCCGGACGTTGCGCGAGTACTTCCCGAGCGAGCTGGTGCGGCGCTACGACGACCGGTTGGATGCGCACCGCCTGCGGCGCGAGATCGTCACCACGACGCTGGTGAACAACCTGGTCAACCGCGGCGGGATCACGTTCGCCTTCCGCGTCCAGGACGAGACCGCGGCCACCCCGGTGCACGTGGCCCGCGCCTACGTGGTGGCCCGTGAGGTGTTCGGCTTACGCGAGTTCGTCGCCCGGGTGGAGGCTCTCGACACCCTGGTGCCTGCGCGCGCCCAGACGGCGCTGTACCTGGAGTTTCGCCGGCTGCTGGACCGCTCGGTGCGTTGGCTGATCCAGAGCCGGCCGCCGGCCTTGGACATCGCCGCGGAGATCGAGCGTTACGGCGACACCGTTGCGCTCCTGCGCTCGCAGATTCCGCAGCTGCTCGTGGGGGCTGAGCAGCACCGCCTGGGCCGGCGCGCGGACGAGCTCGTCAAGCAGGGGATTCCCGAGGACCTGGCGCGCGACGCCGCGGCACTGCTGGACGTGTACTCCCTGCTGGACGTCACCGAAGTCGCCCTGACCACTGACACGCCTGCGCAAAGCGTTGCGCCCCTGTATTTCCAGCTCTCCGAACGCTTCCGCGTCGACACCTTGCTCACCCTGATCACCCGACTGCCACGCGAAGACCGCTGGGACTCGCTGGCACGCGCCGCCTTGCGGTATGACCTGTACGCCGCGCTGGAGTCGCTGACCGTCTCGGTCTTGACGACGACCGACCCCGGCGCGGAGCCGGCCGAGCGCATCGCCGCCTGGGAGGCCGCCAACGGTGAAACCCTGAGCCGGGTGCGCGAGACGCTCGGTGAGGTCAGCGAGCTCGACCAGACCGGGATCGCGGCGCTGTCGGTGGCGCTGCGATCCCTGCGTGGTGTGGTCCGAAGCGGTGTGGCCCACGGCGCCTAGGATTCGCTGGTGCCGACCCTCAGCGACCTGGTGCACCGGCACACGGACCTCCTCGAGGCCGACATCGAGTGGCTGCACCGCCTGGTTGCCGACTGGCAGCTGCTCTCGGACCTGTCGTTCGCCGACCTGGTCTTGTGGGTGCGCGTGCCTGACGGCTGGCTGTCGGTCGCCCACGTGCGCCCCACGACAGGTGCCACCGCCTTCTTCCACGACGCCGTGGGTGACCGGGTTGCGTTTGGTCGGCGCCCCCAGCTCGACCGGTCGTTCACCGAGGCCGTGATCTGCCGTGATCGTGACCCGGAGTGGCGCGACGACGTCCCCGTGCGGGTCGAGACGATTCCCGTGCTGCGCGCGGGGCGGCCGGCTGCCGTCATCTCGCGACACACGAACCTGGCGAGCCTGCGCACGCCGAGCCGGCTCGAGCTCACCTACCTGGCGTGCGCCGACGCTTTGGCGATCATGGTGGCCGAAGGGACGTTCCCGGTGGCCGGCTCGCCGACGAGCTCTCGGCGCGGATCGCCGCGGGTAGGAGACGGGCTACTGCGCCTGGACGTCGAGGGGGTGGTGACGTACGCGAGTCCCAATGCGGTCTCCGCCTATCACCGGCTGGGCTATGACCGCGAGCTGGTCGGGGTGCTGCTCGCCGAGGTCACGACCGGCCTGCTGGACGGCCGGGGGCACGTCGACGAGGGCTTGGCGCTCGTGCTCACCGGCAAGGCGCCATGGCGTTGCGACCTCGACAACCGGGGCACCGTCCTGAGCCTGCGGGCAATCCCCCTGCTTGAGAATGGGGCGCGCACCGGCGCACTGCTGCTCGTCCGGGACGTGACCGAGGTGCGCCGGCGGGACCGTGAGCTGCTCAGCAAGGACGCGACGATCCGCGAGATCCATCACCGGGTCAAGAACAACCTGCAGACGGTGGCTGCCCTGCTGCGCTTACAGTCCCGGCGCCTGGACGACGGCCCCGGCCGTGCCGCGCTGGACGAGGCGGGGCGCCGGGTAGGTGCCATCGCCGTCGTCTACGAGACGCTTTCTGCGGGCTTCGAGGAGAGCGTGCAGTTCGACGAGGTGGCGCTGCGGGCGCTGGAGGCGGTGGTGCAGGCCACCTCGGCGGGGAACACCCGGATCCGCCAGGAGGGCCGGTTCGGCCGGCTGCGTGCCGAGGATGCGACGGCGCTGTCGCTAGCGTTGACCGAGCTCGTGCACAACGCGATCGAGCACGGTTTGAGCGGTGGCTCGGGACAGGTGAGCGTCCAGGCCGAGCGCGACGACCCGCTCGGCGAGCTGCGCGTGCAGGTAGGCGACGACGGTGTCGGGCTGGCGCCGGAGCTGACCGGCCGGCCCACTGGGCTCGGCTCCCAGATCGTCCGTTCGCTGGTCGCCGAGATGGGCGGCACGATCACCTGGCAGGAACGTGCGGGCGGGGGAACGCAGGTCCTGATGGTGCTGCGTCCTCGGCCGCTGCCGGATTGAACCGCGATCGCGCGGATTGAACCCGCGAGTGCGCCGGCCGGGGTTGAACTGGGGTCGGGGTTGAGCTGGGGTCGGGGCTGCGCTAGACGGCGCGTCGGGCCCGGGCGTTGCGACGCTTGAGCGCTCGCCGCTCGTCCTCGGACAGTCCACCCCACACGCCGGCGTCCTGCCCGGACTCCAGAGCCCAGCTCAGGCACGTCTCCAGCACGGGGCAGCGTCGGCACACCGCTTTGGCTTCTTCAATCTGCAACAGCGCGGGCCCGGTGTTGCCGATCGGGAAGAACAGCTCCGGGTCCTCGTCGAGGCAGGCCGCGCGGTGGCGCCAGTCCATCGGGATCGATCTCCTGTCTGGTACGAGGTCAGTAGTCGCGGCCGGCTCTTGTGAATTGCTTCACGAACAACAGGTGGTTAACGCCGCAGCCGCGCGGGGTGTTCCAGCCTCACATCTGCCGCCGCCGCGCACAAGGCTTTAGACGTGATGGTTCTGTGACGAACGACGCGACTTTGGTCACACTGCGCAACCGCGGCCGGTTCGCCGTCCTGCCCGGACCGCCTCAGGCTAGGCGCTCAGGACGCGCAGCGCGCGGGGAACGGCCGTGAGGCGCACGCCCCGCACCTGGCCAAGGTAGTCGCCGTCGGCCTGCAGGGCGACCTCGGCGCTGGAGCGCACCTGAACCCACGGCAGGTCATGGGCGCTGAACGTGTGGCTTTGCGGTGGGGGTCGCCCGGTCAGCATCCGCGTCACTGAGGTGAGCGTGCCGGCTACGCTCATTCCCCGGGGTGCAGAGACGTCGATGCCCAGGTCGAAGGACGCCCGCGGGGTGGGGCGCAACCGATGCGGGCCCAGATAGGACCACGGGTCGGTGTTGGTCGCGATGATCATCGCCAGGTCGCGCACCTGCCCGAGCGGGCTGGTCAGCGACAGCGGAGCGGCGCTGCGGTCCAGTGCGGACCAGGCCCGCACGGTCGACACGGCGTACCGCAGGCCCGAGGCCCGCCGTCCGCGCCGCCGGGCGGCCTCGACTCGCGCGATTGCCTCGGCGTCCAGGCCGAGCCCGGCGTTGAGCACCACCCAGCGGTCCGCGACGGCATGGGGGTTCGGGCCGGTGACCTGCAGCCGAGCCAGGCCGAGCCGACGTCCGCTGTCGTGCACGAGGGCGTGGGCGAGCAGCCGGGCCGAGCGCACCGGGTTGCGCGGCTGGCCGAGAGTACGAGTGAGCACGTTCGCGGCCCCGCCGGGCACCACGCCCAGCGTCGGCACGTCCTGCCCCGGGCCGTGCTCCAGGAGGCCGTCGACCACTTCGCCCACCGTGCCGTCACCGCCGAACACGACCACGGCGTCCCGCCCCGCCCGACGGCCCATGGCCGCCAGCTCGCGGGCGTGGCCGCGGTGGTTGGTGCGCTCGACGTCCACCTTGGCCACGGCGGCCAGAACGGACTCGACCGCGCGCAACGCCCGGTCGTTCGCGGTGGTCGCCACGTGGTTGACGACCAGCAGGACCCGCACCCCAGTCAGCGTAGAGGGCGTTACGGTGGGCGCGTGCCGCAGCCTGACCCCGCCAGTGCGCGGCACGAGAGCGGGGGCTGGCCGCTGGCCGCGGCCGCGACCCTCGCCCTGCAGGGGATCGTGGTGCTGGCCTTCGCCGTGTTCTACCTCCTGGAGCAGGCGCATGCGTCCTCGACGTTCGCCGTCCTGGGCTCGGTGGTGTTGTTCGTGGTCGCCGGTGTGGGGCTGCTCGTGGTCGCGCGCGGACTGCTCGAGGGCCGGCGCTGGGCCCGCTCGCCCGCCCTGACCTGGCAGATCGTCTGCCTGCCGGTGGCCTACGGGCTGTTCCAGGGGGGCCTGTGGTACGCCGGGGTGCCGCTAGGCGTGTCCGCTCTGGTGATCTTGCGTGGGCTGTTCGCCGGCCAGCGCTAGCAGCTGCGCGCCGTCCATCCGGTAGTGCAGCCACTCGTCCATCGCGCGCGCGCCCATTGACTCGTAGAACCCGATCGAGGGCGCGTTCCAGCGCAGCACCCACCATTCCAGCCGGGCCCACCCGCGCTCCACTGCGGTGCGCGCCAGCTGGCGCAGCAGCGCCCGCCCAAGCCCGGCGCCGCGGTGCTCGGGGCGCACGTAGAGGTCTTCGAGCCAGATGCCGTGCCGTCCCGTCCAGGTCGAGAACGTGACGTACCAGACCGCCATGCCGACCAGCGACCCGGCGACCTCGACGACGAAGGCGTGGCTGCGGGCGCTCGACGCGTCCGGGGGGAACAGGGCCACCCGCAGGTGCTCCTCGGTGGCCTGGACGGCGTCGGGCTCGCGCTCGTACCGCGCCAGGTCACGCACCAGAACGAGCAGGTCGGGGACGTCGGTGGGCTCGGCGGGGCGGATCGTGAACGCGGTATCGGCCATGGCGCGAAGGGTAGGTCACGCCACGTTCGCGCTGATCGGGGCAACTACGCATCGCCGGCGATGCGCAGTTGCCCCAATCAGCGCTTTGCGCGCCGCAGCTGGTGGGCTCAGCTCACATGCACGTACAGCACGCTGTGCGCGATCTCACCTGTTTGTCCGCTCACGCGCAGCATGCCCTCGTAGTCACCGGCCACCGTGCCCTTGGGCACCGTGACCGACAGCTGCACCGTCTTGGTCTCGCCCGTAGTGAGGGCGACGGACGACGTGGGCACGCTGAACATCGCGTCGCCGGTTTGACTCAACGTCAGGCTCAGCGGACCTCCCGTGAGGTTGGTCAGCGTGACCATGGCGGTGCGGGTCTGGCCCGAGCCGCCGGGAACGCTGCCGAACGTCGTCGACACCGGGCCGATGGCCACCTGGGCCTTTTCGGCGGCGCCAACGTCGGCCAGGCCGGCCCCGATGATGTCCGGGTCGGTCACCTTGGTCGTGCCGTCCTTGAAGGAGGTGAGCTTGTCCTCTTGAGCGGTGTTGACGATGGCCGACCGCACCTGCGGTGCGGACCAGCCTGGGTGCTCGCCAAGGACCACTGCTGCTGCGCCCGCCAGGTGTGGCGACGACATCGAGGTCCCCTGGAAGAACGCCCAGCACGGCGGTGTGTCGCAGAATGACGCCGGAATCGCCGAGAGCACGTTCACGCCTGGCGCCACCAGGTCGGGCTTGACCCGCCAGTCCCGGTCGGTCGGCCCCTGGCTGGAGAACCCGGCCATGATGTTGTCATTGTCCGTGTTGATGTAGGCCAGGTCCTTGCCGACCGTGGCTGACTGGCCGCTCGCCGCCTTCAGGGCGCCGACGTCGGCCATCGAGACCTGGTAGGCCGGGACGGTGGGCTGGTTCGCGGTACCGTCCGCGCCCATCGCGACCGGGTCACCGGCGACGTTGTTCGCCACGAGCACCACGGCCGCGCCGGCGTTCTGCGCGTTGCGGATCTTGGTCGAGAAGCTGCAGGCCCCTCGCGAGATGACCGCGATCGTGCCGGTGAGGCTGCCAGCTTGCAGGGACGAGCAGGCCATGCTCAGCCCCCCCGGCCCGCTCGAGTCCAGAACCGCGGTGAGATTGGCGGTCGTGTCGACGCTCACGGTCTCGAAGTCGCCGGACGCCGCGCCGTACGTGTTGGTGCCCACGGTCACCGGGGCGCCGATGAAGTGGCCGACGCTGGAGGCTCCGGCGGTCAGGGCCTTGGCGGCCGAGCCGGGCGAGCCCACCGTGTAGTGGCCGGGGCCGCTGTTGCCCGCCGAGACCGCGACCACCATGCCGGCGTCGTCCAGGTTGTCGACCGCGATGGTCAGCAGATCCTGAATGCCCTGCGCCCCACCGCCCAGGCTCATGTTGGCCACGTCCATGCCGTCGGTGTAGGCGGCCTGCAGCGCGTTGAGGATGTCCTCGCTGCGAGCGTTGTCCACGTGGCCGGGGAAGACGTTGTAGTTGCCGAGCAGCGCCGCCGGCGCGACACCGCTGACCCCGTACGGGATAGCCACGCCGTTGACGACGGCCGGCGTGCCGTAGTCGCACGCGATGGTGCCGGCGACGTGCGTGCCGTGCTCCTGGACTGCCTCGGGGGTGTAGTGCCGGCTCGGGGCCTTGTTGTTGAACATCCTGGCGACGATGACCTTGCCGTTGGTGAGGGCGCCAGCCGGCACGGGCGAACCATCACTGAAGCACGGGTGCGTGACGTCGATGCCGGTGTCGATGACGGCCACCTTCACGCCGTCCCCGGCCCCGGGAACACCGCCCGCGTTGATCAGCGGCAGGTCGGGGTCGAGCGCAGTACTCGTGGTGCCCTGAGCTTCGGCCATCGGCGTGTAGAGCGCCTGGGGCGCCACCGAGACCACGCCGGGCGCCGAGCGCAGCGCTGCCAGGTTGGTGCCGTTGAGGCGCACGGCAACGGCGTTGAGGGCGACGTCGTACTCGCCGCTGACCCGGGCGGCGGGCGCGTGCGCCTTCAGCCAGCGCTTGAAGTCGTTTCGCTGGGCCGCCAGCTGCGCTCGGTAGGAGCGCACCGTCGCGGACGAGAAGTCGATCTTCTTGCCCGGCGCCGGCTTGGTGCGCGCGGCGGTGGCGAGCGGGTCGAGACGCAGCTGGACGATCGCCGAGGTCGCGTCCACGCCGCCGGCCTGCGCGGCGTCCGTGCTGGGGTTGGTCTGCGTGGGGGCGGGGGCGGCTACCGCGCCGGTGGCTGCGGCGCTGAGCGCCACCGCCGCGACAGTCGTGAGGGCAAGTGCTGTGCGTACGCCGAGGCGCGCACCGGTGGTGTGGGGTCGCACGGGTCTCCTTTGGGCTGGCCGCCGGGCGGTCCGTCCGCGTGCGGCTCTCGGACAGTAGCCGCAGGTTCGGCGTAGCACCAGGTTTAGGCCAGTTTTTGCCCAAGACGGCCTATGTGTCGAGGCATCTGCCCGTCGCCGCGGCCCGAAAGCGCTGATTGGGGCAACTACGCATCGCCGGCGATGCTTAGTTGCCCCAATCAGCGCTGATCGCGCTTAGTTGCCCCAATCAGCGCTGATCGCGTTCGCGACCGTGCGCCCCACTTGCAGTGCCTGCTGTTCCCCGGCCACGACAAGCACCCCGCGGACGGGCCCGGGGCGGTCGGACAGCTCGACGCGTACACCCAGCAGGTCGCCGTCCGAGGCGGTTCCCGGTTGCAGCAGGACGCCGGTGCGGGCGCCACGTGCGCTGACGCTGGCACCGCGGAACAGCCCGAGCAGCGCCGAGGTGGCGCCAGCCAGGACGAGCGCCGTTGGTCCGCGCTGGCGGATGAGCGCGTCCAGCACCGCGTCGAGGGCGCTGTCGGCGAGCAGCTCGACATCGTCCACCAGGACGCAGGTCTGCGGCTGGGCAGTGAGCTGGTCGGCGACGGAGCGCTCGTCGAACGGTCCGAGCACGGGCCAGGGGCCGGCGTCCAGCGGGGAAGAGCGGGGACAGACGGCGAGCACCGCCGCGCCGACGCGGTGCAGCGTGTGGGCCATGGTGTGCAGGGCGGTGGAGCGTCCTGAGCCGGGCGGCCCGGCGACGAGGACGGACCGATGGGCATCCAGATCGAGCACCACGGGGTGCCCCTCGTCGCCCCCGATGCCCAGCAGGGCGCGGCGTCCGCCCGGGTTCGGGTGCACGACCTGCTCGATCTCGACGGACGCCGGCAGCTCGATCACGCGTACCCGGCCTACGGTTCGCGGGCTCGGCCAAGACGCCCGGGCCGCCTCGGCCGCCAACGCCACCGCCGGCGCCATGCCGCCCGTGGTCGCCGCGTTGATATGGGCCACCGCGGTGGCCTGGCCTGGCGTGCTGACCTGACCTGCCGCGGTGGCCAGCTGGACGCTTGCCCCGTCTCGGGTGCGCACGCCCCTACCGGGGGCCGGGTCGACGCTCAGACTCGCCACGGGAAGCCCCGCCAGCAACAGGTCGGTGGGATCAGTGACCCGCAGCAGTAGCCGCTCGGGCAGGACGGCGCTCAGGCGAGAGGTCAGCAGCGCCCGGTCGCCCGCGACGACCGCTCGCAGGCCGGCGGCGGGCCCGTCGCGCAACAGGGCGATGAGCTCCTCGCTCGCGCGGCCATGGTCGAGCTTGTCGAGAGACTCCACCAGCGCATCCCACCCATCCACGAGCAGCACGACCGGCGGTGCGTCGGCGTGGCCCTGGCCCAGCCGGTGGCGCACCTCGGCGCTGAGCCGGGCGACCAGCCGGGCCACGAGCCGGGGCTGGGCACGCGTCAGCAACGTCCCGGTGTGCGGCAGGGCCGCCAGGTCGCGCAGCTGTCCCGAGGCGGCGTCGATGACGTGCAGGTGCAGGTCGTCCGGTGACCAGGCCCGCGACAGGGCGATCGCTAAGGTCGCCAGGGCAGTGGTTCGCCCGCTGCGGGGGCCGCCGCACAGGCCCAGGTGCCCGTCGGTGACAGGGTGCCAGCGCAGTGCGGGCTGTCGCTGCTGCTCGGGAAGGTCGACCAGCCCGATGGCGACGCCCTGGCCACAACGGCCAGAGGGCAACCCTTCCAGCGTCAGTGACGGCGGCAGGGGCGGCAACCAAGCCGTTGGGGCCGGTTCGACGCCAGCGGCCGATGTCGCTGCCTGCAGGCAGCGAACGATGCGGTGCAGGTCCTCTTCCGGTTGCTCCTCGACGCCCCCGGCACAGGCCCTAGCAGGACCGCCGGCACAGGCCCCAGCAGGACCGCCGGCACAGGCCCCAGCAGGACCGCCGGCACAAGCCCCGGCAGCACCCCCGGCGTCCGGCCCTGCACAGGTGCCGGGAGCACCGCCGGCACAGGCCCCAGCAGGACCGCCGGCACAGGCCCCGGCAGCACCGCCGGCGTCCGGCCCTGCACAGGTGCCGGGAGCACCGCCGGGGCGGAGCCCGGGATCCGTCCCCGCATCGGTCCCCGCATCGGTCCCCCAATCGGTGCGCCGGACCGTGACGGCGTCCGGGTCGACGGGGCGCACCGAACCGCTCACGCGGGCCACCTGGATGGCTCGCAGCGGCTCAGACCCGCTGCGGCACAACGCCCGTCCTGGCGTGGCCGCCTCGAGTGCGGCGGCGTCCGGTGCGTCGATGACGTCATCGGAGTCGGCGCGGTCGCGTACCCGCAGGGCGATCCGTAGGTTGACGTTGGCCTTGATGTCGGCGCTGACGATCCCGGCCGGGCGTTGGGTGGCGAGCACCAGGTGCACCCCGAGCGAACGCCCGACCGCCGCGACGCGCACCAGTCCGTTGACGAACGCCGGTAGCTCGTCGGCGAGCAGCCGGAACTCGTCGATGACCACGACGAGCCGGGGGATCGGTGGCAGGGCCGGGTCGGTGTCGCGCGCCTGCTGGTAGGCGCTCAGGTCGCTGCAGCCCAAGGCCTTCAGGGCGCGCTCGCGCCGGGTGAGCTCGGCACCGAGCGAGGTCAGGGCCCGCTGCGCGAGGTGCTCGTCCAGGTCGGTGACCACTCCAGCGGTGTGCGGAAGCCCAGCGCAGGCACCGAAGGCGGCCCCGCCCTTGTAGTCGACGAGGACGAACGACAGTTCGTCCGGGCGGTTCGCTATGGCCAACGTCGTGACCAGGGTGCGCAGCAGCTCGGACTTGCCCGCCCCCGTCGTCCCAGCTATCAGCGCGTGCGGCCCGTCGCGGCACAGGTCGAGCCGCGCGGCACCTTCCGCGTCCATCCCGACCAGCACGGACGTCGTCGAGGGGGCGGCGCGCCAGGCCCGCGCGACCGCCTGCGGATCGGTGGGGTCGAGCTCGAGCAGGTCGCGCAGCCGGACTTCGCCGGGCAGTGCGGCGCCGCCGACTTCGGGGGTCGCGTCGCGCAGCCCGGCCAGAGCGCGGGCCACCGTCTCGGCCCAGCCGTAGCTCACACCGTCCCAGGACACCTGCGAGAACGCACCCTCGTCGCTGACCAGGCGCGCGCTCTCCGGGCCGATCTCGAAGGTCGCCCGGCACTCCCCGGCCAACCCCGACAGGTCCTCGTCCAGGCAGATGGCGTGCACCCCCGCGGCCGGGCCGTCCAGCAGCAGGGCCGCCAGTCTCGGCAGCGCGCGTTGCCGGCTGGCCTGGTCGACGACGAGCACGGTGACCGGGCCAGTGCGCGGCCCTTGGTTTGGTTGCCTGCCTTGTGCCAACACGCGTTCGTGCATGGCGGCTACCAGCAACTGCGCCTGCTCGGGTCGGCAGATCGGGCCGGCGCGCTGGTGCGGCAGCCACCGGGTCCACTGCCACTGCGCATCGGCGTCGCCGGCCAGGACGACGATGCGCGCGACCTGCGGACCGTGCCAAGCCGCCACCTGGCAGACCAGGTGCCGGGCGAGCGCAAGGACGGCTTCGCGCGGCCCGGCGACGCCCAGGTGGCCGAGGGAACCCAACGCCACCGTGACCGGCGCCTGCTCGAGGTGCTGCGGTTCGTTGGTGCCGTCGGCCGACGTGAGGCGCACGTTGGCCGGCACTCGGCCGGTGCCGAGCAACAGGTTCAGGACGTCACCGCCGTCGGCTGGACGTTCCCACAGCCGAGCCGACGGGCGCGTGACCGCGCGCAGCAGCTCGGCGGCGTCCGGGCTCGCGGCGCGGCGTTCGGCCAGCTCTTGCGAAAGCGCGGCCTCGAGCCGCTCGGACAGCTCGCGGTCCTGGGAGGCCCAGCGCTGGCTGGCCTCGCGTCGTTCCCTTCGCCCACGCGAGCGGTCGGTCACGGCGTTGGCCACCATCATCACCGGGCCCATCAGCGCGAACAGCAGGAACATCGGCTGGCGCATGACCAGGCTGATCGGGGCCGCGACGGCGAGCGGCAGGAGCATGGCGACCCAGGGCCAGCGCTGCGGGTCGCGCCGCGGCGGGAGCGCCGGCCGGTGCAGGTGCACCGGCGGCTGGGGCGGGCGGGGCCGGGGAGCGCGGTTGACGTCGAGCGTGCCCTCGCCGCCCGCGCGGGTGCTGGCCAGCCGCACCGCCGGCGACCGGACCATCAGTGACGTGCGGCCCACCTGGATACGCTGCCCCGGCTGAATCGGCCGCGGTGCGGCCTCGACGGGGAGCCCCTCGACCGAGGTGCCGTTCACCGACCCGAGGTCGCGCACGTGCAGGCCGTTGGCGCCGACCGACAGGCTGGCATGCCACCGGGAGCTGTCGGCGTCCTGGAGCCGGACCTGCGCCGCCGGTGAGCGGCCGAGGGCGTGCTCGCCGGGCGTCAGCGCGTGGACGCCCCCGCAGTCCGGGCCGCCGACGACGTGCAGCTCCAGCAGTCCGCGCGGGCGCTTCGAGGGGGCGCCTGCGCGGCGCACGACGAGCAGCACGCCGTGCACCAGGGGCGGGTAGCCCAGCGGGGCGTCGTCCGCCAGCGGGGCGCTTCCCGCATCGAGCTGCGCGCCGAGGGGGAGCTCGAGCTGGGCCGCCACCAGGGGGCGGATCTTGCGCCATGGTGTCCCGGCGGCTGCCGAGAGCTCGAGATCCACCGGCGGCCCGGCGCGGGCCGGGTCGATGACGGAGCAGCGCACGGACGGCATCTGCCGAGTGTGGCCTGCGGCACCGACCGGGCCGCCGCTTCATCCACAGGCGAGGCCGATGCTCCGCCGCGCGTGGGTCGGCGCCGGGTCCGGCAAACCGGCTGACCAGCTGGGCGCGGTCAGGGCAGTGCCGGGCGCCGCAGTCCGCCTATGCTTCGTCAGGTGGGTAGCCGTCACGTGGGCCAGCGGGTCATCCGAGCCCCGGGCCACGAAGGGCCGAGCCGGTGATCGTCGTCCACGGCTGGTGGGCGAGCACGGCCGACCCGCTCGGTTGCGTGACCCTGTGGGTCGAAGACTCGACCGCCTGGCCACAGCAGCAACGGCGGTCCGGTCGACCGCCCAAGATCGGCGAGCATCCCTACGCCCTGTCCGCCAAGGGGCTGGCCGCTGTGCTTGCCCCGGTGCTGTCGTCGACTGCCCGCACGGCCACCTGCGGCGTCGAAGGTTCCGCGGTCCTGTCGTTGCCCACGCACGGACGACGGCCCGCACCGTCCCCGCAGCTGTTGGTCGCCTCCGCCGGGCTGGCGGAGGAGGAGCCCGACGGCCCCGAAGCGGGCACCCGGGCAGCCGAGTCGGTCGAGCCGGTGCACGGCCTGTGGCGCCTTCCCACGGTGCGCCTGGGGCCGGACGCGGCATTGGGGTTTCTGCGCGGGATCCTGGATGGCACCGAAGCGGCGCGGCAGGAGGCGGAGCCCCCTTCGTTCGGCACGGACCTGAGGTTCTTCGCCGCGCTCGCAACTTTCGCGTCCTCGCTGGCCGCGCGCGGGCGGGTGCTGCCGACGGTGCGGGTTTCGGATCCGGGGCAAGGACTGGCGACCTGGAGCCCGCTGGTCACCGGCGCTGATGCGCTCTGGCTGCGGACCGCGGCCGCGCGCGTCCCACCGTCGCTGCGGGCCGTCGTGGCTGCGGACGGCGTCAGCCACGAGCGGGCCGTCGACGCGATCGCCGCGGCCACGGACGCACTGGTCGACGCGGCAGTCCGGGCGGCGCTCGGGCCAGCCCGGGGTCGGCGTACCGACGCGTCGTGGCGCAGTGCGCTGCGGGGGCCGGAGCGCACCTTCGCGGCCACCGTCGCCGAGGTGCGCGTCCTCGCCACGGCCCTGGCGCAGTGGCAGCAGGAGGCCACCAACAGCGGGCCGGTGCGCGCGTGCTTCCGGCTGGTCGAGCCGCTCGAACCCGACGGCCCCGATCCCGCCGAACCTGACGAGCCGAACCTTGCGGATGCTGACGGGGCAAACGCGACCCGGACAACCGCGACCGGCGCCGAACCGGCCTCGTGGCGGGTCGAGTTCGGGCTGCAGGCCGCCGACGAGCCCAGCCTGGTCGTCGACGCGGACCGGGTGTGGCGGTCCGGGGGAGCGCTGCGGGCGCTGGCCCGGCACGTCGCCGACCCGCAAGAGACGTTGCTGGCCGAGCTCGGGCGCGCCGTCCGGCTCTATCCCGACATCGAACGGGCGCTGCGCACCGCGCGCCCGTCCGAGCTGACCCTTGACACGGCAGCCGCGCACGTCTTCCTCGCCGAGGCAGCGCCGATGCTCATGGCCTCGGGGTTCGGCGTGCTGCTTCCCGGCTGGTGGACCAACCCCTCCACGCGGCTCGGCGCCCGGCTGCGGGTCGCCACACCCGGCCAGCCGGGCGCCGTCGAGACCGCGGCCGGCATCGGTCAGGCCGGGTTGGTCGACTTTCGGTGGCACCTGGCCGTCGGCGAACACACCCTGAGCGAGCAGGAGGTCACGGACCTGGTCGAAGCCCAGCAACCGCTGGTGCGGGTGCGCGGGCAGTGGCTGCAGGTGGACCCCGACCGGCTGGCCCGCGCGCGCAGCTTCCTGTCCCGACGCGGCAAGCGGGCCGCGTCGGTGATGACCGTGGGTGAGGTGCTGCAGGCGCTGGGTGCCGCCGAGGACGGCCCGGGTGACCTGCCGGTCATCGGGGTGGACGCCGAGGGCTGGCTCGGTGACCTGCTGTCCGGCCAGTGCGAGCGCAGGATCGAGCCGGTGCCGGCCCCGCCGGGCTTCGCCGGGACGCTGCGGCCCTACCAGGAGCGGGGCCTTGCCTGGCTGGCGTTCCTGGAGTCCGCAGGATTAGGCGGGCTGCTCGCCGACGACATGGGCCTGGGTAAGACCATCCAGCTGCTCGCCCTGATCGCCCGTGAGCTGGACCCACCGGCCGGCCCGACCCTGCTCGTATGCCCGATGTCGCTGGTCGGCAACTGGCAGCGCGAGGCCGCCCGGTTCACCCCGGCGCTGCGGGTGCACGTGCACCACGGCGCGGAACGGGCGCTCGGCAAGGCGTTCGAGGAGGCGGTCGCCTCCAGCGACCTGGTTCTGACGACGTACGCCCTGCTTGCCCGAGACGCCGCGGCGCTGCGCAAGGTGGCCTGGCACCGGGTCGTCCTGGACGAGGCGCAGGCGGTGAAGAACGCCGCGACCAAGGCCGCGTTGGCCGCTCGTTCGCTGCCCGCGGCACGTCGCTTCGCGGTCACCGGCACGCCCGTGGAGAACCGGTTGGCCGACCTGTGGTCGCTGATGGAGTTCGCCAACCCGCGCCTGCTCGGCACTGCCACCCAGTTCAAGGCGCGGTTCGCCACCCCGGTGGAACGGTACGGCGACGACGAGGCGCGCACCCGGCTGCGGGCCATGACCCAACCGTTCGTGCTGCGCCGGTTGAAGACCGACACCTCGATCATCACCGACCTGCCGCCGAAGCTGGAGATGGAGGTGGTGTGCACGCTGACCGCCGAGCAGGCCGCCCTCTACCAGGCGGTGGTCGCCGACATGCTCGACACGATCGCGCGCAGCACCGGGATCCAGCGCCGCGGGCTCGTGCTTGCAACCATGACCAAGCTCAAGCAGGTGTGCAACCACCCGGCGCACTTCCTGCGCGACGGCAGCCGGTTGGCCGGGCGCTCGGGCAAGCTCGCCCGGCTCGAAGAGACGTTGGACGAGGTGCTCGCCGCCGACGAGCGGGCACTGCTGTTCACCCAGTACGCCGAGTTCGGCCATCTGCTGCGCGCGCACCTGACCGCGCGGTTCGGCCGCGAGGTCGCGTTCTTGCACGGTGGTGTCAGCAAGGCGCAACGTGACGTGCTGGTGGACAGGTTCCAGGAAGGGGCGGACGGGCCCGCGCTGTTCGTCCTGTCGCTGAAGGCCGGCGGGACCGGCCTCAACCTCACCGCGGCCAACCACGTCATCCACCTCGACCGATGGTGGAACCCGGCCGTCGAGAACCAGGCCACCGACCGGGCGTTCCGCATCGGGCAGCAGCGTCGCGTGCAGGTCCGCAAGCTCATCTGCACCGGCACCCTCGAGGAGCGGATCGACCAGCTGATCGAGGACAAGACGGCCCTGGCCAACCTCGTCGTGGGAGACGGGGAGGGCTGGCTCACCGAACTGTCCACCGGCGAGCTGCGCCGCCTGTTCGCCCTGTCCAAGGATGCCGTCGATGACTAGGTTCTATCCGCCGTCCACGCCCCGAACTGTCGAGGGCGGCATCGTCGCTCGGAGCAAGCGTGGCGCCATCGCCCAGCACTGGTGGTCACAGCGGTTCATCACCATGCTCGAGGACATGGGCCTGGGCAGCCGGCTGCAGCGAGGCCGTACGTATGCCCGCAAGGGCCAGGTCGTCTCCCTCGAGATGGACATCGGCTATGTCACGGCGCAG
>DAIETC010000048.1 GCA_027345905.1 Kineosporiaceae bacterium
GGGGAAGCCGTCGTCCGGGCCGACCCACCCGGGCTGCCCCGCCTTCCCCCTTGGCAGACCGACCATTCCCTGAGTCGGTGCGCAAGCGTGGAGGTGTGTGATGGTGCGACGGTACGACGAGCCGGTCGACGTGCGAGCAGTCGACGTGCGGACAGTTGACGTGCAGCCAGTCGACATGAAGGCAGTCGACGTGCGGATGATCGACCAGCCAGGTGGCGGCGGTGACAGCGCGTCGAGTCCTGAGGCGTTCGTCTGGCGCGGACGGCTCTATGTCGTGCTCGCCGTCCTGGCCCGCTGGCAGGAGCGACGAGCCTGGTGGCGCGACCCAGCGGCCAGCGCATTGCTGGGTCTACGAGCGGACGACAGCACACCCACGCCGCCATCGGCCTCGATGGCCACCCGGACGACCCTGGCGGGGGAGTGCCAGGTGTGGCGGGTCGAGGCGGCGGCCGGTCGGTCCAGCCCGGTCGGGGTCTACGACCTGACCCGCACCCCGAACGCCACCTGGCACCTGTCCCGCGTCGCCGACTGAACGTGCTTGCCCGATCTGCTTGCCCGATCCGCCTGCCCGATCTGCCTGGAGGAACCATGACCACGATGACCCATCCGCCCCTGACGCCCAGCAGCCTCGAGCTGGTCGATCGCGCCCACGACAGCCTGTTCGAGGCGCGCACGGCGTCCACTGCCGGTGAGCGGTACGTGGGCGCGCACCTGGCCGCGCTGCGTGCCGCGGCCGCCGTGCTGGCCGTGCGCGGCCGGCCCACCCGCCGGGGACGCCCGCGCAGCGTCTGGGAGGTACTGCCCGCCGTCGCACCCGAGCTGGGGGAGTGGGCGACCTTCTTCGACGCCGGTGCCACCCGCCGCGCCGCCGTCGAGGCGGGGCGCGACGACGTGGTGGGTAGTCGTGAAGCCGACGACCTGCTGCGCGATGCCGCGACCTTCCTTGGCCTCGTCGAGACCACGATCGGGTTGCCGCGCGGCAGGTTGCCCAGCGACGCGCTTCCTTTGTCCTACTGAGCCCCTGACCCTGCCTGAGCCCCTGACCCTGAGCCCCTGACCCCGAGCTGACACTCATGAGCACCGACCCGTTCGTGCACCTGCATGTGGCCTCCGGCTACTCCCTGCAGTACGGCGCCAGCCACCCGCAAGCCCTGGTGCAACAAGCTGCCGACCACGGTATGAGCGCGCTGGCACTCACCGACCGCGACGGCCTGTATGGCTCGGTGAAGTTCGTCCTGGCCGCCCAGCGGGCCGGCATCGCCCCCGTGCTGGGCGTCGACCTGGCGACGGTGCCCACCGGTCTGCTCCATGGGTTACCTGGCTGGGCCGACCCCGGTGCCCCTCCACCTGCCGGACGACGTATCCCGGCCCGGGGGGGATCAGCCGTCGACCGCCGCTGGCCTCGTGCCACGGTGCTGGCGCTCGCCGGCCCGTCGACGCGCACTGGCCCGTCGGTGCGCGGCGCAGGCGCCGGGCGAGGTTGGGCCCAGCTGTCCCGACTGGTCTCGGCCGCCCACCTGGCCAGCGCCCACCTGGGGGGCGCCCGTGGCGCCCCGGTCACCGACCTGGCCATGATCGCCGAGCACGCGGTCGACGGGCACGAGGTCGCCGAGCACGCGTTCGACGAGCACGCGGTTACCGGGCACGCGGTTACCGGGCACGCGTTCGACGGGCACGCGGCGCTCGTCGTCCTGCTCGGGCCTTCCAGCGAGGTCGGGCGCGCGGTGCTCGCCCGACGACCCGACCTGGCCCACGCCGTCCTGGCCAGTTGGCGGACGGCGTTGCCCGCCGGTTCGCTCGCGATCGAGGTGGTCTGTCACCACGGACCGCCGCACGGGCCGTTGAGCGCTGAGCACGCCGGGCGGATGCTCGCAGTGGCCCGCGAGTCAGGGCTGCCGGCCATCCTCACCAATGCCGTGCGCTACGCCGACCCCTCGGGGGCGGCCACTGTCGACGTCCTAGATGCCGCCCGCCGCCTGGTGCCGCTCGACACCCGCCACCTCGACCGGGTCAGCGCCCAAGAGCACCTGGCCAGCGGCGCCGCGATGGCCCGCACCGCAGCCGACGTCGCCGCCACGCTCGGCGGGGGCAGCCACCTGGCCCGTGAGCAGGCCCAGCAGCTGCTCGACGACACCGCGGCGCTGGCCGCGCGCTGCGTGCTCGACCCGAGCGCTGACCTGGGCCTGGGGTCGGTGCACCTGCCCGAGCCCGCCGTCCTGGGCCTGCGCCCCGAGCAGAACCCCGCAGCGGTGCTGCGCGAGCGGGCACAGGCGGCGATCCCCACCCGGTACGCCGGGGCGAGCGCCACGCTGCTGGACCGCGTCCAGACCCGGCTGGGCGACGAGCTCGCCGTCATCGACCAGCTCGGCTACCCGACGTACTTCCTCACCGTCGCGGCCGTCTGCGACCTGGTGCGCGAGATGGGCGTGCGGGTGGCGGCCCGCGGGTCGGGCGCCGGCAGCCTGGTCAACCACCTGCTCGGCATCAGCGGCGTCGAGCCGATCGAGCACGGGCTGGTGATGGAACGGTTCTGCTCACCGCTGCGCG
>DAIETC010000049.1 GCA_027345905.1 Kineosporiaceae bacterium
CGGCCACGCTGCCCGACGGCGGCGGTCCCGGCGTCCAAGCCCTGGTACGCCAGTTGCGGGCCAAGCAGGCGCTGGCCACTGGCAAGCCCCGGGCCAAGGTCCCGCCGGTACGCAAGGAGAGCGCGACCGCATCAGTGGCCCCGGTCCCGGCCGCCCAGTCCACCGCGGGGACGACGAAGCCACCAGCGCCCATCCCCGGCGGGACGCGGCGGCCTCGAACCGCCAGTGCCGCACCGACGAGCGCCAGCGCCGCACCGACGACCAAGGCCCCGCTGGCCGAAAAGCGGGTCGGCAGTGGCACGGGCTCGGCGCAGCCGAAGACCGCGACCGCTCGCGGGTAGACTCGGGCCGCACCAGCACGTGCACCAGCACTGCACGTGCACCAGGACGGCACGCAGCACTGCCCGAGAGAGGCGATCATGACCGCGCCGGCACGTGATCCCGACCAGCTCTTCGCGCCCTTGGCGCTGACCTTCGACGACGTCCTGCTGCAGCCGCACGAGAGCAACGTGGTGCCCTCGCAGGTCGACACCAGCTCGCGCGTCTCGCGGCGGATCCGGGTGCGGATGCCGCTGCTGTCCTCACCCATGGACACCGTGACCGAGGCCCGGATGGCCATCGCCATGGCTCGTCAGGGCGGGCTCGGCGTCCTGCACCGCAACCTGTCCATCGACGACCAGGCCAGCCAGGTCGACGTGGTGAAACGCTCGGAAGCCGGCATGGTCAGCCACCCGGTGACGACGACACCGGACGCCACCGTCGGGGAGGTGGACGCGCTGTGCGGGCGCTACCGGATCTCGGGGCTGCCCGTCGTCGACGAGAGCGGTCTGCTGCTCGGCATCGTGACCAACCGCGACCTGCGCTTCGAGTCCGACCAGGCTCGGTTGGTTCGCGACGTCATGACACCCATGCCACTGGTGACGGCGCCGGTCGGAACCAGCCCCGACGACGCGATGGCCCTGCTTGCCCGGCACAAGGTCGAGAAGCTGCCGTTGGTCGACTCCGCGGGGCGGCTGCGCGGGCTGGTGACGGTCAAGGACTTCGCCAAGAGCGAGAAGTACCCCGACGCCACCAAGGACGACGCCGGCCGGCTGCGCGTCGCCGCGGCGGTCGGCATCTTCGAGGACGCCTGGAAGCGCGCGATGTTGCTCGTCGAGGCGGGCGTCGACCTGCTGGTCGTCGACATGGCGCACGCCCACTCCCGGGCGGTTCTGGAGATGATCGCCCGGCTCAAGGCCGACCCGGCGCTCGGGGACGTCGACGTGATCGGCGGCAACGTCGTCACGCGAGCCGCGGCCCAGGCGTTGGTCGACGCGGGCGCGGACGGCGTCAAGGTGGGGATCGGCCCGGGGTCGATCTGCACCACGCGCGTGGTCGCGGGCGTTGGTGTGCCCCAGGTGACCGCCATCCACGAAGCGGCTAGGGCTTGCCGGCCCGCCGGGGTGCCGGTGATCGGCGACGGCGGCCTGCAGTACTCCGGTGACATCGCCAAGGCGCTGTTGGCCGGCGCCGACACGGTCATGCTCGGGTCGCTGCTTGCCGGCTGCGACGAGAGCCCGGGAGACCTCATCTTCATCAACGGCAAGCAGTTCAAGGGCTACCGGGGGATGGGCTCGCTGGCCGCCCAGCAGTCCCGCGGCCAGCAGCGCTCGTTCTCCAAGGACCGGTACTTCCAGAACGACGTGCCGAGCGAGGACAAGATCGTCGCGGAGGGGATCGAAGGCCAGGTGCCCTACCGCGGGCCGCTGTCCGCGGTGGCCCAGCAGCTGGTCGGAGGCCTGCGCCAGTCGATGTTCTACTGCGGTGCCGCCACGATCGACGAGCTCCAGCGAAATGGCCAGTTCGTGCGGATCACCGCCGCCGGGCTGAAGGAGTCGCATCCGCACGACATCCAGATGACCGTCGAGGCGCCCAACTACAGCGCCCGCTGACCCCCAGGCGAGCGCCACCGCCGACGTGATCACGCCACATGCCCCTTTGTGACTCGGGCCAGGGTCACAGAGCTGTACGCCGCCGCGTAAAGCGCGCTCGCGCCGTCCGGACACGTCACGTCGAAGGGCAGGACGGACGGCGGGTCCCCGGTAGCCTTGGCCGGTGAGCGAGATCGAGATCGGCCGCGGCAAGCGCGGACGCCGGGCGTACTCCTTCGACGACATCGCCGTCGTTCCGAGCAGGCGTACCCGCGACCCGCAGGAGGTCTCGGTCGCCTGGCAGATCGACGCCTATCGTTTCGACCTTCCCGTAGTGGCTGCGCCCATGGACTCGGTGATGTCACCGTCGACGGCCATCGCGATGGGGCGGGCGGGCGGGGTGGGCGTCCTCGACCTGGAAGGCCTGTGGACCAGGTACGACGACCCCGAGCCGCTGCTCGCCGAGATCGCCGCCCTCGACGAGGCCAGCGCCACCCGCCGGATGCAGGAGATCTACGCCGAGGAGATCAAGCCGGACCTGGTGACCGAGCGGCTGCGCGAGGTGCGAGAGGCCGGCGTCACCGTGGCCGGCGCGCTCACCCCGCAGCGCACCCAGCAGCTCTGGAAGACCGTCGTGGACGCCGGAGCCGACCTCTTCGTCATCCGCGGCATGACAGTCAGTGCCGAGCACGTCTCCGGGCGCGCCGAACCGCTGAACCTCAAGCGGTTCATCTACGAGCTCGACGTCCCGGTCATCGTCGGGGGAGCCGCGACGTACACCGCGGCGCTGCACCTCATGCGGACCGGTGCCGCCGGCGTCCTCGTGGGGTTCGGGGGCGGCGCCGCGCACACGACGCGCACGACGCTGGGCATCCACGCTCCGATGGCGACCGCAGTCGCCGACGTCGCCGCGGCCCGGCGCGACTACATGGACGAGTCCGGCGGGCGGTACGTGCACGTGATCGCCGACGGCGGGATGGGGCGCTCGGGCGACCTGGTCAAGGCCATCGCGTGCGGTGCGGACGCCGTCATGCTCGGTGCGGCGCTGGCCCGCGCGGTCGAGGCGCCCGGCCGCGGCTGGCACTGGGGCCCGGAGGCGCACCACCCGCAGCTGCCCCGCGGCGAGCGGATGCACGTGGGCACCCTCGGCTCGCTCATCGAGATCCTCGAGGGACCGGGTCGGGCCGCTGACGGCACGACCAACCTGGTGGGCGCCCTGCGCCGTGCGATGGCCACCTGCGGCTACTCCGACCTCAAGGAGTTCCAGCGCGTGGAGGTCGTGGTCGCCCCCTATCGCGCCACCTGAGCCGGCCGAATACCGGTCACACTTGGGTCACGACTGCGCCAAGGCCACCCCGTCGCCGCACTACCCGTCCAGCCTGGTCAGCATGGGGACTTCCGTTCGTGCCCGGCTGTACGCCGGTGTCCTGGCCACCCTCGTCGGGGCGGGGACGCTGATCGGCGTGCAAGCCGTACCGGCCGCGGCGCTGGCGCCGCCCGCCGAGGCGATGGCCCCACCGCGGACCGTGCTGGCCCTCGGTGACTCGGTGCACCTGGGCGGTGCGTGCCGGTGCACTCCCTTGGCCCCGCGGTACGCGGCCCTGCTGGCTGCGCGCACGGGCGCGCCGGTGACCACGCTCAACCTTGCGCACGGCGGTTGGCGCACGACCCACGTCCGCGACCAGCTGGAGACCGGCGCCGGCCAGGCGGCCGTGCGCCGGGCGACGACCGTCGTCCTGGTCATCGGCGCCAACGACTACAGCGCCCCGTTCACCGCAGCCCGGTACGGCCGGTGCGCTTACGCGGACTGCTTTCGGGACACCTCGCGGCGGGTCAAGAACGACACGATCGCGATCGTTCGGCGGGTGCGAGCGCTGCACACCGGCCCAGTGACCGTCATGGTGGTCGGCTACTGGAACGTGGTGAAGGACGGCGCGGTGGGGCGAGCCGCCTATGGGTCAGCAGGAGTCCGCGCCGCTGCCTCGGCCACGTACTACGCCAATGGCGCCCTGCACCAGGCGGCCGTGGCGACCGGGGCCACCTACGTCTCGACGTACTACCCGTTCAAGGGTCCTCGGGGCAGCGCCGACTGCACCCGACTGCTCGCTCGTGACGGCGACCACCCCAGCGCCGGTGGCCATCAGCGGATAGCGCAGGCCCTGTTCGCCGCGCGCCCCACGGGCTGAGGCCGACCCTGTCGGCCGACCCCGCAGTAGAGCCCAGGGCCGTGAGCCGGACCAGTCGAGCGCAGCGTCGTGAGTGAGGTCGAAGGCATAGGCTCGCGAGCATGCTGCCGCCGACGGGTCTGGCCGACCCTGAGACCGACCCGACGGCGACGTATGCGGTCGACCCGGCCCTGGCCCGCCGGTTGGTGGGCCGCGTCGTCGCCGGCCCACGCCACCGCTCGGTCACGACCCGGGCGCCGTTCACCGCCGCGCCCATCGCCGTGCTGCCGGTCTCGACGCCGGCCGATGTGCGGGTGGCCGCCGCCGCCGCTCGCGCGGTCGGACGCGAGTGGGCGACCCGCCCGCTCGCAGCGCGCGCCCGGCCCTTCCTGGCACTGCACGACCTCGTGCTGGATCACCAGGGCGAGCTGCTCGACCTCATCCAGATCGAGGCGGGCAAGGCGCGCGCCCACGCGTTCGAGGAGGTAGCCGACGTCGCGATCGTCGCCCGGCACTACGCCCGGCGCGCTCGCGCCTACCTTCGGCCCCGGCGCCGCCAGGGGGCGCTGCCCGTGCTGTCCAGTGCCCATGAGCTGCGCCACCCCAAGGGCGTGGTGGGAATCATCGCACCGTGGAACTACCCGTTGACGCTGGCGGTCAGCGATGCGATCCCCGCGTTGATTGCCGGCAACGCGGTAGTTCTGAAGCCCGACACCCAGACCGCGCTGACCGCCCTTCGCGCGTTGGAGCTGTTCACGAAAGCCGGTGTGCCAGAAGGGCTTGTGCAGGTAGTCCTCGGCGAAGGCCCGGTGGTCGGGGCCGCCGTGGTCGACAACGCCGACTACGTCTGCTTCACCGGCTCGACAGCCACCGGGCGCGTCGTGGCCGAGCAGGCTGCGCGCCGGCTGATCGGGGTCAGCCTCGAGCTCGGCGCCAAGAACGCCTTGTACGTCGCGGGGGACGCAGACCTCGACCGGGCGGCTGAGGGGGCGGTGCGAGCCTGTTTCTCCAGCGCCGGCCAGCTGTGCGTCTCGGCCGAACGCATCTTGCTGCACCACGACATCGCCGACGCGTTCCTGGACCGCTTCCTCGGGCGCGTGCGAGGCATCCGTCTGGGCGGCGCACTGGACTACTCCGTCGACTGCGGGTCCTTGGTCTCAAAACAACAGCTGGACGTCGTCACCGCCCACGTCATGGACGCCCGGTCCAAGGGTGCCCGGGTGCTCACCGGCGGCCGGCCGCGCCCCGACATCGGGCCCCTGTTCTACGAGCCCACCGTGCTCGACGGGGTGCACCCGGGCATGACCTGTTACGCCGAAGAGACCTTCGGACCCGTGGTGTCGGTCTACCGCGTGGGCAGTGACGACGAGGCTGTCGAGCGGGCCAACGAGGGCGACTACGGACTGAACGCGAGCATCTGGACCCGCGACGTGGCCCGCGGTCGGCGGTTGGCCATGCGGATCCGAGCCGGCACCGTGAACGTCAACGAGGGGTACGCGGCCGCCTGGGGCAGTGTGGGCGCACCGATGGGCGGCATGCGGCACAGTGGTCTGGGTCGCCGGCACGGCGGCGAGGGCATCTGGAGGTTCACCGACGCCCAGAACGTCACCGTGCAGCGGCTCATCGGCTTCGGGGCGCCCAGCGCTGTGGGCGCCGAGCGGTGGGCGGGGGCGTTGACCCTGGCGCTGCGGGCGATGCGCCGAGCCGGCGTGCGATGACCGACCACGACAACGACAACGAAAACGACAACGACAACGACGTGGACGTCGTTGTCGTCGGCTCGGGCTTCGGGGGGTCAGTGGCCGCGCTTCGCTTGTGCGAGAAGGGTTACCGGGTCAGCGTCATCGAGTCGGGCCGGCGGTTCGACGACAGTGAGCATGCCCAGACCTCGTGGGACCTGCGCCGGTACCTCTGGGCGCCCCGGCTGGGTTGTTTCGGCGTCCAGCGGGTGCATCGCCTGCCGCACGTGGTGGTGCTCGCCGGCGCCGGCGTGGGCGGCGGGTCGCTGAACTACGCCAACGTGCTGTACGTCCCGCCGGCGCAGTTCTTCCAGGACCCGCAGTGGGCGGGCATCACCGACTGGGCCGCTGAGCTCGCGCCGCACTATGACCAGGCCATACGCATGCTGGGGGTCGTCGAGAACCCCTGTGACGGCCCCGTCGAACAGGTCATGCGGGACGCCGCGCACGACCTGGGCGTAGGGCACACGTTCCGGCGCACCCCGGTCGCCGTCTTCTTCGGCCGTGGGAGCGCGGCCGGCGCGCCGGCGCGCGAACCGGGGGTGCTGGTCGCCGACCCGTACTTCGGTGGCGCCGGGCCGTCGCGCACCGGCTGCACCGAGTGCGGCAACTGCATGGTCGGATGCCGGGTCGGCGCGAAGAACACGCTGGTCAAGAACTACCTGGCGCTGGCCCAGCGACTGGGCGCTCGCGTCGAACCGCTGCGCACGGTCGTCGAGCTTCGCCCCGTCGACCCGGCGCGGCCCGAGAGCGGGTACCGGGTCACCACCGAGCGCACCGGCGCCTGGCGGCACAAGGACCGCCGCACGATCACCGCGGGGCAGGTCGTCGTCGCGGCCGGGACGTGGGGCACCCAGCGCCTGCTGCACCGAGCGCGGCTCACCGGTGCGCTGCCGGGCATCTCGGCGCGGCTGGGCCACCTCACGCTAACCAACTCCGAAGCGCTGGTCGGCGCCGTCGCCCGCCGCGTGCCCAGCGCAGACCTGACCCGTGGCGTCGCCATCACCGCCTCCTTCCACCTCGACGCCACCACCCACGTCGAGAACTGCCGGTACGGGCGGGGATCGAACCTGATGGGGCTGCTCGCGACCATCCTGGTGGACGGCGGCGGGCGCCTTCCGCGGCCGGTTCGCTCCGTCGTCCAGGCACTGAGACACCCGGCAGCGTTCGCCGCATCGCTGTCGGTGCACAGGTGGAGCGAACGCACGGTCATCGGGCTGGTGATGCAGTCGCTGGACAACTCGGTCACCGTGGTCGCCCGGCGGCACAAGCTGTTGCGCCGGCTCGGTTTCGACGAGATCGGTCTCAGCTCGCGGGTTGGCCACGGCACGCCGAGTCCTCGGTGGATCCCGCCCGGGCACCAGGCGGTGCGCCGGATCGGCGAGCGGTTGTCCGACCTCACCGCCGTGCCGGTCGACGCGGCCGGGACGGTGGGTGACCTGCTGGACGTGCCGATGACGGCGCACTTCCTGGGCGGTTGCCCGATCGGGGTCTGCGCGCAGACCTCCGTCGTCGACCCGTATCACCGGCTGCACGGCTACCCCGGAGTCCACGTGGTGGACGGGTCCACGGTGTCGGCGAACCTGGGCGTCAACCCCTCGCTGACCATCCTGGCTCAGGCCGAGCGCGCGATGTCGTTGTGGCCGAACAGGGGCGAGCGTGACGAACGACCGGCTCCGGGTGCGCCGTACCGCAGGATGGCGCCGGTTGCTCCGCGCGAACCGGCGGTGCCGGCGTCCGCCCCAGGAGCGTTGCGTCAGCTCCCCACCCACTTGTGACGGCGTGTCAACCTCTCGGGGAGTCGGGAGGCGTTGACACGCCGTCACAAGTGGCGAGCAGAGGGGGTTGCAGCACCCATGCGGGCCGACGATGGTCTGGCATGGCCCAGGACGTACCGTCGAGGGGTGCTGAAGACCGCTCTGCAGCCGCGCTGGCTGGCGCTGCTCCTAGTGGTGATCGGCGTCAGCGCCTTGTTCGTCTGGTTGGGTTCATGGCAGCTGCGGGTGGCTCGCGACCGGGGTGGCGAGGCGGCCTTGCGCGCGGCCCGCACGGCCCCGCCGGTCGCTCTCGAACGCCTGCTCCAGCCGCAGCAGCCGTTCACCGCTGCAGCGGCTTCGCGCACGGTGACCGTTCGTGGCTCGTACGACCCGAGCCGGCAGGTGCTGATCGCCGGACGCGTGCAGCGTGACCGGGTCGGCTGGTGGGTGGTGACCGCCCTGCGCACGGACGCCGGAGCCTGGCTGCCCGTAGTACGCGGCTGGGTGCCGACGGCGGCGGCCGGCCCCGCCGGGGCGTCTGCTGTGCCGCCCGGGACCGTGTCGCTGGCGGGCGTGCTGCAACCAGATGACCCCGCGGCGGACCGGCCCTCGACGTTGCCCACCGGGCAGCTGGCGCAGCTGGACGCCGCGGATCTGGCCAACCGGTGGGGGACGCCGATCTACAACGGGTATCTGGTGCTCACGTCGCAGTCACCGCCGAGCGCGACCCCACAGCCCGAACGGGTCGTGCCCCCGGCCGTTGTGCCGCAAGGACTTGCGTGGCGCAACGCGGCGTACGCCGTGCAGTGGTGGGTCTTCGCGGGGTTCGCACTGGTGCTCTGGTGGAAGATGGTGCGTCAGGAACAGCTGGGCCGGTCAGGCGATCGGCCCGAGGACGACGAGAGGACGGCCGTGGCATGAGTGCCCAAGTCAGGGCGGCACTGCGCAGGTTCAAGGTCATGGCGGTGGTGGTGGGCATCGGCCTGCTGATCCTGTGCCTGGAGCTCGTCCTGCACTACGGGTTCGGCAACGAGTCACTGGCCTGGTGGAGCCCGATCCACGGGATGCTCTACATGCTCTACCTCGTGAGCACCGTGGACCTGGGGTTCAAGGTCAGGTGGCCGATGCGCAAGATCGTGGGCGTCATGCTCGCGGGCGTGGTGCCCTTCTTCTCCTTCGTCATGGAGCGCAAGGTCGCGCGTGAGGTGGAGTCCCGCGGCGCCGATATCCTCACCGGGTGAGCCAGAGTGCGCAGACCGGCGCTGCCGTCGAACTGCAGGCCCGACCGGTTCTGGTGGTGGACTTCGGCGCCCAGTACGCGCAGCTGATCGCCCGACGGGTCCGAGAGGCCGCGGTCTACAGCGAGGTCGTCCCGCACACGATGCCGCTGGCGCAGATGTTGCAGCGCGACCCCGCGGCGATCATCTTGTCCGGCGGCCCGAGCAGCGTGTACGAGGCCGGCGCGCCGCGTGTGGATCCCGCGCTGTTCAGCGCCGGCGTCCCCGTGCTCGGCATCTGTTACGGCTTCCAGGCGATGGCGCTCGCCCTGGGCGGCGAGGTCGCCAACACCGGTCGGCGCGAGTACGGCGGCACGCACGCCCGCGTCAAGGCGCAGGACACGACGCTGTTCTACGGCCAGACCGACGAGCAGTCGGTCTGGATGAGCCACGGCGACAGCGTGCAGGCCGCACCGCCGGGGTTTGCCGTGACCGCCGAGACGGTGGGCACACCGGTCGCGGCGTTCGAGGACCCGCAGCGGCGCCTGTACGGGCTGCAGTGGCATCCCGAGGTGGTCCAGTCGACCTTTGGCCAGCGGGTGATCGAGAACTTCCTGGTCCGCGGTGCCGACCTCGAACGCAGCTGGACGCCGCAGAACGTGGCCGGCGAGCTCGTCGAGCGGATCCGGGAGCAGGTGGGTGACGCCCGGGTGATCTGCGCGCTGTCGGGCGGGGTCGACTCCTCGGTGGCGGCGGCGCTGGTGCAACGTGCGGTGGGTGACCAGCTGACCTGTGTCTTCGTCGACCACGGGCTGCTGCGCGCGGGTGAGGCCGAGCAGGTCGAGCGTGACTTCGTCGCCGCCACCGGGGTGGACCTGGTGGTCGTCGACGCCCGGGCGCGCTTCCTGGACGCCCTGGCCGGCGTCAGCGACCCGGAGGCCAAGCGCAAGATCATCGGCCGCGAGTTCATCCGGGTCTTCGAGCAGGCCGCGCGCGACGTGGTGGGGCACGCCGCCCAGGACGGGCACCCGGTGCGCTTCCTCGTGCAGGGCACGTTGTACCCCGACGTCGTGGAGTCCGGCGGCGGCGAGGGCGCCGCGAACATCAAGAGCCACCACAACGTGGCCGGGCTGCCCGACGACCTGCAGTTCGAGCTGGTCGAACCGCTGCGCCTGCTGTTCAAGGACGAGGTGCGGGCAGTGGGCCTGGAGCTGGGCTTGCCCGAGGCGATCGTGTGGCGCCAGCCCTTCCCGGGCCCGGGGCTCGGCATCCGGATCGTGGGCGCGGTCACCGCCGAACGGCTGACGATCCTTCGTGCGGCCGACGCAATCGTCCGCGACGAGCTCAGCGCCGCAGGTCTGGACCGCCAGATCTGGCAGTGCCCTGTCGTGCTGCTCGCCGACGTGCGCTCGGTGGGCGTGCAGGGCGACGAGCGCAGCTACGGGCACCCGGTCGTACTGCGCCCGGTCACCAGCGAGGACGCCATGACCGCCGATTGGGCCCGGCTGCCCTACGAGGTGCTCGAGCAGATCTCGACCCGGATCACGAACGAGGTGCGCGAGGTCAACCGGGTGGTCCTCGACGTCACCAGCAAACCGCCCGGCACGATTGAGTGGGAGTAGCGGCCGGCTTCCGCTGGCGCGTCGCGCCCCTGCGGCGGTCGGGCCCACGCAGCCGTGGAGGGTTGGCGGGGCCCTGGCACCGGTAACCCTCCACACCCGACTCCCGGCACCGGTAACCCTCCACACTTGCCCCGGACCCCGACCCCTGACCGGCGCTGCGCGCCCCGGACCCGGGGGTGACGGCGTCCACGCCCCTGCGGTTGGATGGCCGCATGCGCGCAGTCATGGTCACCGAACTCGGCGGGTCGCAGGTGCTCGACGTCCAGCAGCGGCCCGACCCCACTCCGACCGCCGGCGAGGTCTTGGTCGACGTCGCCGCCGCTGGCGT